>JAEXTR010000011.1 GCA_023406915.1 Bacteroidota bacterium | reverse complement strand
GGGCAATTCCACTACTGGAAGAAGCCATAAGACTGGAACCTATGTTTCCCCCCGCATATTCCTTGCTCGGTAGCTGTTATGTATGGTTGGGTGCAATGGGTTACCTTGAGGTTGGTTTAGCCTCTTCAGAAGCAAAGTACTATATTCTTCAGGCATTAAATCAGGATGAGCATGCGATTGAGCCTCAGATTGCTATGGCTATGGCTTCATTCTTCATGGATTGGGATATTGCAGCAGCTGGCAGGTGGTTTAAAAAAGCATTCAGTTTGGGTAATGCTCCGGCAATGGCACATATGAATTATGGTATTTACCTGAATGCACTCGGAAAATATCAGGATGGGTTGGAAGAGTTTAAAAAGGCTTACCAAAAGGACCCCTTGAATGTTCTTACTGCTTCCTCACTTGGAAGTGCCTTTCTGTGTGTAAACCAGCTCGATGCCGCAGAGGACATGCTGCAAAAAGTTCTGGAAATGGAGCCAGCATACCCGGCTGCACTAAAAGATATGGGCTTCTTACATATAATGAGGGGAAAACTTGATCATGCACTAACCTGCTTTCAGGAGATCAATGCCCTCTCATCACCAGTAATGAAACGCCCAACGCTCATAGGGTATGTGTACGGACTCATGGGTAGATATGATAAGGTTCTGGAAGCTATTAAGGAGATTACTGACTATTCCCAGGCACATCCTGAAGTACTGACCGATATTGATTATGCAGTGCTGTACCTCAGTATGAAGGATTATGAAAAATCGATCATGTATCTTGAATCGGCTTACATTGCCAGATCAAGCACCATGCTCTTTCTCCGTCATTCCCAGTGGTCAGAATTAAGAAGTTTCCACCGCTTTCAGACTCTGCTGGATAAAATTGGTCTTGCTTAAAAAAGGTCTGTTTTTAATACTATGGCAAAAACCCGCTTTACTTTCATAGATTTGTTGCGCGGCCTCGTATTGCTTATCATGATCGAGGTCCATGTCTTCAATATCTTTCTGCTTCCTGAGATTAAATCTGCCTCCTGGTATCACATCATCAATTTCATCAATGGCCTTGTGGCACCCTCCTTTTTATTTGTTTCGGGTGCTGCATTTGTATTCTCTTCATTGGGTAAACTTGATGAACAAAGAAAATTTGGATATGCTTTTTGGAAAAGAATATCAAGGATCGGGCTGATATTTCTCGCTGGTTACCTTATGCATCTCCCCTCGTATTCGTTGTCCGGAATGCTTGCAGAGAGCACTAATCTTGCACCGTTGTATCAGATTGATGTATTGCAGTGTATTGGAGCTGGTTTGCTATCTCTTTTTCTTCTCAGACTTGTAATACTTTCAGACAAGGTTTTTTATTGGGTAACTGCGATTATTGCATTTGCTATCATTATAGTTTCCCCGTTCATCTATCACATTGATTTCTCAATGTATATGCCAAAAGTCCTTGCCGGGTACATGAATAAGCAACTCGGTGCACAATTTCCCATTTTCCCCTGGATGGGGTTTATGTACCTCGGAGTGCTGTACACGCGGGCTTTTCTATACCTTCGCGAGAAGAACCTGGAGAAGAAATTTATTGATGTGACACTCATTGCCGGGGTTGTTCTGATCATTGTTGGTCATCTCAACCAGACTGGTATTATTTTTTCTCCTCTGGCAAAACTAAGACCGAATCCCCTTTTCTTTTTTCTCAGAGTTGGCTATGTACTCTTGTTGCTTAGTTCATTCAGGTATTATGAGCTGTGGTTCCCACATATGAAGAATAAAATCCTTCTGGAAGTGAGCAGAGAGTCCCTGTTTGTCTATTGCTTTCATCTCTTCCTGTTATACACTCATCGTTTTTCATCCGAGAGTATTGCAGATGTCTACAAAGGTACAGCAGATATATGGACTGCAATCGGGGTCACATTGTTGTTGTGTATTGTTATGGTTTTCCTTGCGAAAGGTTGGGGATACCTTAAGAATCAGTATCCTAAAGGCTTCTCGTATGGTTTTAGAATTGGAATGGGATTGCTATTGCTTTCAATATTGCTGACCTGAAAGCAAAGGAATCTAAATAAGAATTGTTTAAAATAAAAAAGGCGTTGTCGGTATCAACGCCTGAAGGGTGGGCAGGGACGGAATCGAACCGCCGACACAAGGATTTTCAGTCCTTTGCTCTACCGACTGAGCTACCTGCCCTTATTTAGATTCCAAAATTACATCTTTTTTCAGCCAGATCAAAATAAAAAAAACTTATTCAAAACATTTTTTTAAAAAAAGTGGCTGCCATTACTGACAGCCACATATTCAGAATCAAACAAGATGAATTTCAATTAAAGAATGGTGATTTCTTTCGGTTTGATGCGTTCATGCTTCGGAAGGGAAACCAGAATCTGTCCATTCTCAAACCTGGCTGATATCCTGTCGGTATCGATGCCATCAGATAAATTGAATTTACGGTAGTAGTTTCCTGTTCTCGACTCTTTCAGCAGGAACTTTCCTTCAGATGTGCGCTGATTTCTACCCATGATAATCAACTGACCTTCTTCAATTGATATCTTGATATTTTCTCTGGTAACACCTGGCAAATTTGCTTTGAGCTCATAGGTGTCACTAGTTTCAACAACATCAACAACCGGCAGTATCCAGGGTGAATTATCAAATGATTCTTCCCATGCCTGCTGATTCTGCTGCTCAACATTTACTATTTCTTTGTTCTCTGTCATTGCTGTTTCCTTTCTGTTTGATAAAACTTGTTTTTATTGAAGATCAACCACTCTGCCGGAGGCTGCTTTACTCTGATACTTTGGAAGCCTGATTTGCAACAAACCATTCTCAAATTTTGCTTCAACTTCGGCAGTATTGATCTCACTAGGTAGCTTGAAGCTCCTGCTGAATGATCCATATACCCGCTCTGAACGGTAACACTGGTTTTCTTCAAATTTCTTCTCAGTCTTTTTCTCACCAGAAACTGAAAGTACATTGTTTTCGATTACGACCTTCATGTCCTCTTTTTTAATTCCGGGTATTTCAACCGTCACAAACAAATTATTATCATCTCCCGAAATGTCGATTGCAGGATTGAATGTCCTGTCGATAACCATATCAGAAAGTGGTGAATCTTCGAAAAATTTGTTAAAACCAAGAATGGTTCTTACGGGATCGAATTTTATCATTGTCATTTTGTACCTCACTTATTTTGTTATTTGATCATTTGCATGAAAATATACAAAGTGTGTGCCAAAACAATGAATCCCCATAAACATATATATTATATACATTTATGGGGATTCTACATGAAAATGACAGATTTTCTGCTATTGTGCCATTATTACAGTCATATTGTCGTATATGTCATTTTAGCAGCCTTATTGTCATTATTCTGCCATTATAACATTAAGAAGTATAGAACAGATCAGCACCAGGACCGAGAGGAAGTCCAAGGAGGTACCATACTACAAAAAGCAGTGACCAGGCAATAAATAACGCAATGGTATATGGTAACATTGTCGCAATGAGGGTTCCCACACCACTTTCTTTGTCATACCGCTGTATGAATGTGATGATGAGTGCAAAATAAGACATCATCGGAGAAACAATATTACTGACGCTGTCACCGATTCTATATGCTGCCTGAGTCATTTCTGGGGAATACCCCAGTAACATGAACATCGGTATAAAGATCGGTGCCAGTAAGGCCCATTTTGCTGACGCAGAGCCGATCACAAGATTAACCAGGGCAGTAACAATGATGAATGAGAGCATAAGCGGAATGGCTCCAAGGTCAAGTGATTTTAGGAACTCAGAACCCTGAACTGCCAGGATCATACCTAAGTTAGTCTTGTTAAAGTAGGCAACAAACTGCGCAGCAAAGAACACAAGTACCAGATAAGACCCCATCATCTCCATCGACTTGTTCATTCCCTTAATAACATCAGATTCCTTTTTAAATGTACCTGCGCCGAAGCCATATGCAATACCAACCAATGCTCCACCAAAGAATATAAATGCAACAATTCCACTCATGAATGGGGATTTTAGAACGTCAAACGTTTTAGTATCTCTAAGAAAGCCTTCCGCCGGTAATAATCCCCAAAGCAAGATGGCAGTGAATACAACCATTGCTCCAATCGCGTACTGTAATCCCCTCTTCTCATTATTCGTTAGTGGTTTAAGCTCTTCAGCGACCTCCCCGCCTGAATAGCGACCAAGACGCGGTACGGTTATCTTCTCTGTGATCACCGTACCAATAATTGAAACGAGAAAGGTTGAAGCAAATAGGAAATAATAGTTTGCAGCAGGATTAACAACGTAGCTTTTGTCAATAATATGTGCAGCTTCGGTTGATAGTCCCGCAAGCAGTGGATCAATTGTTCCAAGCAACAGATTCGCAGAATAACCACCAGAAACTCCGGCAAATGCAGCAGCTATACCCGCGATTGGATGCCTCCCCACAGCATTAAAAATAATGGCACTCAGTGGAATAAGCAGAACATAACCAACCTCACCAGCAGTATTTGACATGACTCCTGCAAAAACAACAATAAATGTTAGCAACCGCTTTGGTGATGACAGTACCAGTAACCTGATAGCCACCTGCATGAGTCCGCTAGCCTCAGCAATACCTATTCCCAGCATTGAAACCAGGACAGTACCAAGCGGAGCAAATGAGGTAAAATTACTGATCATACTGGTAAGGATATAATGTAACCCTTCGATACTGAAGAGACTGAATGGCACGATATCATTTCCTGTTGCAGGATGCTTAACAGAGAAATCAAAAAGGGATACAATACCTGAAACCACTATTGTAAAAAGCGCAAAATAAGCAAAAAGAGTTACTGGGTTGGGGAGTTTATTCCCCACAACCTCAATAACTCCCAAAAACTTAACAATCAGACCTTTCCTTGTGTCTTTGCTCACTAAACCTCCTAACGTTATGTCTTATCAAAGTAATATTCGTATTTTAACACAATGGATTATTCAATAATTCAAAAAGCAGTCGGATTTTTCATTAATTCTTAACGAACTTACTCTAGCAGAACTAAAGTGTTACCTGCACTACTGAAAAAATATTTCCTGGCAATCATCGTTGCAGCAGGGGTTATCCCGTTTCTGGTAATCACCACAATAAGCTATTTCCATGTACAGCATACTTTGCTTACTGCCGAAGGTGAGTTCTGCTCTCACCTGGCGTCTGAACTGAATAAGTTCATGGAGCACGATTCTTCACTTTCTTTAGTAAAATCTCAATTCCGAAAATTTGATAACTCACACTTTTCAGCAGCTATATATTTCCGGGACGGCAATCTTCTCATAGCAAATGAGATGTTTGAATCCGTATCCATTCCGAAAGACATTAAATCTATACAGTTCCTCCGTAGCCTGATCTCCCGAAAATTGCAATACGAAGTAGTCGCAAAGCATAAAGTCTCTGTTGGAGCGAGCATGGTAGGTGAC
>JAEXTR010000358.1 GCA_023406915.1 Bacteroidota bacterium | reverse complement strand
GCGGTGGATGCCGCATCAGTTGCCGCGCGGGGGGGTGGGTTTGAGTTTACCAACGCAAAGGGGAGTCTGGTACGCGAAAGGTCCTCTCTTTTAGACAGTAAATTTTATGATCCAAGAGCAATCTCTCATCAGGACCTGATTGCAGAATATACTGACTCAAATACAACTTTCAGTAACGGAGAGCCGATTACCGACCATACGCCACTCGGTGTTGTTGTACGGCAGGAGTCGTATGCCTGGGATTTTCCTTTCGTGGATTTTCTTGTGATTATGAACTACACCATCAAAAACGAGAGTAATAAGTATCTGGACAGCGTGTATGTGGGTATGTGGACTGACGCAGTCATCAGAAACACTAAAGTTTCTCCTCCCGGTACTTCAAACTTTTTTACAAAGGGTGGAAACGGATTCATTGATACACTGAAACTCGCCTACGAATTTGATGCCGGTGGTGATACTGCATTTACAAAAAGCTATTTAGGGATTCAATATCTTGGATCATCCACACCCTTTGACAGTGCCAATTTCGTTTCCTGGCAGTTCCGTAATACCAGTGATCCACTGTTTTTTGCACCCCAGGTTGATGATGACCGATACACGAAGCTTCAGGGATTCTTCGGCGGTAACTTTAGATTTAATTATGGAGTAAACCCGGATCAGTTAAAATCTCCATCGAACAGATCATTTTTGATTTCTGTTGGGCCCTTCACTCAAATCAAACCCCATGATTCCATTAATGTTGTTTTTGCCTTTGTGGCTGCAAAAATGTTCGGGGGTGGTTCACCTGCTGAGGATTCAGAATTGCAGAAGAAGACATTTTACAGTAATGCAGACTGGGCACTCCGCACATATTTTGGTGAGGACAGAAACCGTAATGGAGTTCTCGACCCGGGTGAAGATAATGATGGAGATGGAAAGATTACCAGATATGTACTTCCATCCCCTCCACTTAATCCCAAAGTACGGACTGAGATTAAGAGCAACAGCGTAACACTGTACTGGGATAAGAGGTCAGAGTCAAGCATTGATCCTATTTCCGGTGAGAAAGATTTTGAGGGCTACAGACTCTATAGAACAAACACAGGATTTGATTTGACCGGTGCTCAAAATCCTTCAGAAGATTTAGTAAAGCTAGCAGAATTTGACAGTGCCGGGAATGGTTTATTTTTTGAAACTGGGTTTAATGCCGTTGCTCTTTCAGCACCTGTAAAATTCCCAGGTGATTCCACAGAGTATCATTACAGTTACACCATTGACAACCTTTTAAATGGCTGGCAATATCTTTTCTCAGTTACTTCATTTGACAAAGGGGACAAGGTAAATAAAATTGAATCCCTTGAATCAAGTCCGCTTACTAACTTGCAGAGAATACTTCCAGGAACACCTCCAACATCTGACGAGAATACCGAAGTTGGTGTCTATCCGAATCCATATTATGGAAATGCCTATTGGGATGGTTCTTCTGAACGTCTCAGAAAAATATATTTTTACAATTTACCGAAGGAATGTGAAATAACCGTTTATACACTCTCTGGAGACATTGTGAAGAAAATGGAACACAATTCGACCTCCAGCGGAACAAATAATAAATGGTTTGAAACCTATGCTGGTGATAACAGACAGCAGTTTTCCGGCGGAGAACATGCCTGGGACCTGATTACTGACGGTGATCAGGCTGTAGCTACAGGTCTCTATCTGTTTACAGTAAAAGACCTCAGCAATGGTAATATTAAGCGCGGTAAGTTTTTAATCATCAAATAAGACAAAGGAAATGCAATGAAACTTCGTTATGCATTTGTTGTAATGTTTGTTCTGATGCTGGGATCAACTGCCAATGCACAGTTGACTCAATACCCACTCGTTACTGTTCAGGACATACAGAATGTACCAGATTCTCTTATTTCAATAGTTGACCCACCATCCCCACTCAACGGTGACACCGTTCGTTTCCGTGGTGTTGTGCTGGTTGCTCCTATCGTTTCACCTGTTGGAGACAGAAGACGCATTATCGCTGCCGGCGCCAGATGGCACATCTATATTCAGCAGGAAGGAAATCCAAATTTTGGAGGTCTAGCAGTCTTGCAGGAAGATACAACCGGTGATAATCAGCAGAGCTTTTTTGATTTATTAGATACTGCACAGATTGTTGAGTTCACTGGGAAGATCAACGAGTACTTTACTACAACTCAAGTTGGTCATCTCATCAACCCAACAACACCTGTTCAGGTTGTTGGAACATTACCAAAAAGACCAGACCCGATTGAACTTAATATTTCAGATTTCTGGAATGGTGCCTATCGTTTTGAAGCAGAGAAATATGAAGGCATGTATGTTGTCATTAAGAATGCAATTACCAGTGACAGAAATGCATCTACCGGTGTCTTCAAGATCAATGATGCCAATGGTAATTTCATGTGGATGTACGATCAATCAGGTTACTTTACAAAACGTGCCCACCGCCTTACTGGTATTACAACCTATGAACCACCAAACGACGGTTCCACTCTTGAGTATATCCGTGGTGTGATCAATACCAGAACAGATGGTTATTATATCACCCCTTTATATCCTGGTGATATAAAGGTTGCACAGTTTGCACCAACCATTGCAAATATTGAACGAAACAGAACAACTGTTGCACCGAACCAGACCGTAGAAATATCTGCCAATATTTCAGATGTTGATGGTTTTGTGTCAACAGCCAATCTTCTGTATCGTGTAAACAGAGGTCAGTTGAATACACTCGCTATGGCAAAGGATGCTGGTGATACTACACTTTGGAAGGCTACTATTCCAGCCGTAACCGGTGATTCAGCTTTAGTTGATTTCTTTATCCGTGCAACTGACAATAGTGGCAATATTGGTCAGAATCCTACGGACACAAGCCGTAACAGATATTTTTATCTCGTTCTGAATCGTCCTTTAACTATTCAGGATGTACAGTATAGCCCTTACGGAAGTGGTTTCAGTGCTTTTAATGGTTATCCTGTAACAGTATCTGGTGTAGTAACCGCTGACACTTCGGACATTCCAGGTTTCGGCTCTGCTGCAGCAAGAGTTTATATCCAGAATGGAAATACACCATGGTCAGGTATTTGGGTCTCTGGTGTATCCGCATTGCCTCTGAAACGTGGTGATAATATTACAGTCACTGGTGAGGTTCGCGAAGACTTTAGCGTTACCCAGTTGAATAATCTCACAAGTGTTGTAGTGAACTCTTCCAATAATCCATTGCCTGCTCCAGTTGTTCTTCAGACCGGAGCTATTGGTAAGAAAACGAATAACACTGTTGATGCTGAGCAGTATGAAAGCGTTCTTATTCAGTATAATAATGCTTTTGTGACTGCGAAGAGTGCTGATGGCACAAGTAATTTCGGTGAAATCTTCATCAGTGATAATTCCGGTGATACCCGCGTTGAACTGCAGGAAGGTAACCATAGCTACCATAACGCATGGGAAGCTGGTCTGCCTGGTACTGAAGTTCAGGTTGGTGCCAAGTTCGGTGAAATCAAAGGTGTATTGTATTTCTCGTTCAGCAATTATAAGCTCGTTCCAAGAAAAGATGCAGATTTTGTGAACTATGTTGTTGGTGTTGAGGATCAGGCTATTCCTGCAGATTTTGCTTTGCGCCAGAATTATCCAAATCCTTTTAATCCGACTACAACCATTGAATACTCAATTCCGAGTGAATCCTTTGTAACACTTGAAGTATTCAACGTTCTTGGTCAGTCTGTAAGATCTTATGTGAACAGCACCCAGTCTGCCGGAACATATAAAGTGATCTTTGATGCTGCCGGTCTTTCAACAGGTATGTATTTCTATACCTTACGGGCCGGTAATGAAGTTGTAACAAAGAAAATGATTCTTGTAAAATAATTTATTCAGGGTGCTACTTTCCGGTGGCACCCATTTTTCTATGCGTATGAAAACAACAATATCCATCATCACACTGTTCGCTGCGTTTTTCCTGGCATCATGCTATGATTCGCTGGTGGACAATCCCATCGGTAATAAACCACCCAATACCAGTCTCTGGCTTAAACCAGACAGTACCATTTCTCAACAGATCAGTACACTTCCTGTCAACTGGACAGGAGATGATCCTGATGGCCTGGTCGTTGGTTACTACTTCAGTTGGGATGGTAATAACTGGACTTTCACAACAAAGAATGATTCTACGTTTTTTCTCCAAATCGGAATAACGGACACCAGTTATCTCTTCAGGGTTGCTGCAGTTGATAACAGTGGTAATGGCAGATATGATTCTCAGGTGTTTCAGAACAATATCAACTTTGGTCCGGAACCATTCATTGATCTGAATGGAAA
>JAEXTR010000186.1 GCA_023406915.1 Bacteroidota bacterium | reverse complement strand
ATAACCGTTCGCTGGCTCATCAGCAAAAGGATGGCTTGGAGGAACGAGAAGCACCGAAATATCGCGTCTAAGGAATGCCTGAATAATACTGTTCTTCACACCACAATCAACCATCACAATCTTTTTTTTACCCTTCTTGAACATCTTGGGCAGATTAATCGAGACCTCACTGATCAGGTCCGTTTCGTTGGGGTCGGTAAAGCTTTTGTGCTCACCCGACTCAAACCGGTAAGCATCTTCGGTTAGTATCCTACCTAGTAAGGTCCCTCGTGTCCTAAGTTGCTTGGTTAATGCTCTTGTATCAATACCGGTTACCGCAGGAATTCTTTCTTTTTTCAGCCACTCTTGTAATGATTGCTCTCCATTCCAATGGGAATGAAACGAAGAATAGTCCGCTACAATAAGGCCTTTGCAGTGAATTCTCTCAGACTCATAATACACTAAAAGTGAATTCTCTGTTGTCCTGGGTGGCACACCATAATTACCGATCAACGGGTATGTCATAACAAGAATCTGTCCCGCATAGGAAGGATCCGTTAATGTTTCCGGATACCCAACCATCCCGGTATTGAATACCACTTCTCCTTCAGACGAGGAGTAGTGGCCAAACGTTTCACCCTTGAGCACAGAGCCGTCTTCCAACAAAAGGTAAAGTAACTTATTCATGGTATTCGAAGCATCCTTTACAATAAGCACATATAAAAATGCCGGCTGAAAAGCCGGCACGAATTTTATGAATTATTCGTTTTTAAAAACTGAATAATGGTGTCTGCGGCAAACTCAAGCTGTTCATGCGATAAATCTGGAAAGATTGGAATAGCTAATGAGTGATCAGCAGCAAAATCAGAGTGCGGGTAGCTCTCTTTTGATGATGGCAGATTTGCAAAGCACTCCTGCTTGTGGAATGGAACAGGATAATATATCTCATTGGCAACTTCATTATCCAGCAGGAACTGTTTTAATTCGTCACGCTTTTCAACGCGAATAATGAACTGGTTGTAGATATGGTGGTTAGGGATATTTGGATTTCCAGCATACACAGCTGCCGGTAACAGTATCTTCTCAGTCTCAGAGAAGCTGGTTTTTCCAGTGCCGGTAGCAAGTCCTGCATCAACAAAACGCTGAATATAATAGTCTGCATTTTTTCTGCGTCCCTCTGACCATTTATTCAGATGTGGCAGCTTCACACTCAATACACCGGCCTGCAACGCATCAATTCTAAAGTTTCCGCCAATGATACTATGATGATATTTTTTCTCACCGCCGTGTACACGAAGAATTTTCAGCTTATAAGCAAGTTCGGGATTGTTTTTTACGGTGACCAAACCGGCATCGCCAAAGCAGCCAAGATTCTTACTTGGGAAAAATGAGAAGCAGCCGATATCGCCGATTGAACCCACGCAGCTACCATCTTTGTACTGTGTACTGATTGCCTGAGCAGCATCCTCAACTACTTTGATATTATGTTTCTTTGCGATTTCCATGATCCTGTCCATATCAGCACTTTGACCATACAGATGCACAGGTACCACAGCTTTAGTCTTCGGAGTAATTTTCTTTTCAAACTCTACCGGATCAAGATTAAACGTCACTGGATCAATATCTGCAAAAACTGGTGTTGCACCTAATCTTGACACGACACCTGCAGTTGCGAAGAAGGAGTAGGTTGGAACAATGACTTCATCACCGTGTCCGATTTCAAGTGCCATCAATGCAATCAATAAAGCATCTGTTCCGGAGGAAACACCCAATGCAAAATCACATCCGAGAAAATCCGCACAAGCTTTCTCGAATTTTTCAACTTCTGGTCCTAGTATAAAATACTGGGATTCACATATCCGCAATACAGTTTCATCAAGTTCTTTCTTCAGTGCATTGTATTGGGGTTTCAGATCTAAGAGTGGTACTTTCATGTTTTTACCGTTTTATTTGTTGAATATTCACAATTTACAAAAATGACCTAAACAGAAATATACATTGATTTTAAGATTTTACCAATGTTTATTTGGTATTACAAATTTCCAATTTCTGTCCTTAATGTTAAAGATCAACGAGATTTACGAATCGATACAGGGTGAAAGCACCCTGGCAGGATTACCCTGCACCTTCATCCGGCTTACCTACTGTAATCTGCGCTGTTCCTACTGTGATACAGAGTATGCGTTCTACGAGGGTAAGGATATGGAGTTTGATGAGATTCTTGCCCGTGTAAAAGAACTTGGCAACAATCTCGTTGAGCTTACTGGTGGTGAACCACTTGTGCAAAAGGAGTCGCTGCCTCTTATGAAGCAGCTATGCGATCTCGGTTACGCGGTAATGCTTGAGACTGGGGGAAGTCTACCTATTCAGGATATTGATCCCAGAGTAAAGATCATCATGGACATTAAATGCCCCAGCAGCCGTATGATGAAGAAGAATCTCTACAGCAATCTTGAGCACATAAAGCCAACGGATGAAATTAAATTTGTAATCGGGTCAGATGAAGATTATGAGTGGTGTAAAGAACAGATTGAAAAGTACGATCTACAGAAGAAATGTATCCTGCTCTTTTCGACAGTGTTCAGTCAATATGACCCCAAGAGATTAGTTGCATTGATACTAAAAGATAAATTGAATGTACGTTTCCAGCTCCAGATGCATAAATTCATCTGGAAGCCGGAAGAGCGAGGAGTATAATGAAGATAGCGAAAGAATTTCATTGGGAGATGGGACACCGTCTTCCTTTCCACAAAGGCAAATGTGTTAACCTCCACGGTCACACTTACCGTTTACAAGTCATCGTTAGTGGTACTGAAGATGAACATGGATTGGTCATCGATTTTTATGATCTGAAACGGATCATTAATCCGGTTATTGAGAAGCTTGATCATTCATTCATGGTAAGCACAAAGGATACAGACCTAGTACGGCTTTTTAAGGGATTTGAAACAAAAATAGTCCTCGTTGATTTTCATTCAACCGTTGAGAACATTGCCAAATACCTGCTTCAGGAAATTTCTTCAGCTGGTCTTCCCGGAAACATTGATGAAGTTGCAGTGCGCGTGTACGAAACAACTGACTCTTACGCTGAGGCCAGTATCAACCTGAATCCACTCGTATGATTAAATACCGCCTTGATATCGAATACAACGGTACACAATTCCGTGGATGGCAGATTCAGGCTTCAGGGAAAACTGTCCAGGGCAGTATCATTGCTGCATGTAAGCAAATCTTTAATACAGAAAAAATAGTAGTGCAGGGTGGCGGCAGAACTGATGCAGGTGTTCACGCACTAAGTCAAACTGCTCACCTCGAAGCTCCATCATTTATTCCACCCGAAGTATTGCAATTGAAGATCAACGATCTTCTTCCCAGTTCTGTGTCAATCCTGCAATGTGAGAAAGTTGCAGCCAATTTTCACGCCCGGCACCATGCAATTGCCCGCAGTTACCTTTATGTTATTTCAACGAGGCGTACAGCGTTTGGGAAAGAACTCGTCTGGTGGATTAAGGATCAACTGGATGTGGAGAAGATGAGTGCGGCTTGCAATACCATTACTGGCTTTCATGATTTTAAATCATTCACCAATGCAGTCGAAGCCAAAGACGAGAAGTCAACCCTTGTAAATATCCATTCGGCTGAACTCTCCCGTCAGGGGGATTTAATAGTTTTCAGGATTTGTGCATCGCACTTTTTATGGAAGATGGTGAGAAGGATCACCGGAGTGCTCACAGAAGTTGGCAGAGGGAATTTACGGACTGATGTTTTTAGTGAATTGCTCAAAGCACCGTCGGATACTCCCGCAAAACTTACTGCTCCCCCTTCAGGATTATATCTGGAGAAAATCTATTATAAGGGTGATGTAATTCCGTCGGGTGTTCCTGTTTTTAACATTCTCAGGAATTCACTCTCTTAAGCTTTATTTGGCTCTACTACAACTAACTTTTCCTCGAGCTCTTTCAGCTTTTGTTCAAGCTTGCTGATGCGGGCAATGTAATCGTCTATATGGCTAAGCTTAACATAATTCCTGTAGAGTTCTTTTGTCAGTCTGGCGGGTGTACCTGAGTATAACCCCGGTTTCATGATATCAGAATTGATCCCCGCCTGAGCTCCGATCATCACATCGTCGCCTATTTTGATATGACCAACCATCCCAACTTGTCCGCCAATCATGCAGCGTCTACCCACCTTTGTACTGCCTGAAATTCCTGCCTGGGCAGCAATGGCAGTATGCTCACCGATTTCAACATTATGAGCAATCATCACGAGATTATCTAACTTTGCACCTCGTTTCACCAGGGTTGAACCCAAGGCCGCACGATCAACCGTAGTGTTGGCACCGATTTCAACATCATCCTCCAGTACCACATTGCCAACCTGTGCAATCTTGGAGTACTTTCCTTCTTCATCCGGTTCAAAACCGAAACCGTCAGCACCAATAACAGCACCCGCCTGAATGACAACGCGGTTGCCAATAACACTATTCTCCCGGATCGATACATTCTGATAAACTGAGCAGTTTATTCCTATAGTCACCTCATCATCAATCACAGTGTTATGGTAAATCTTGCTACCGTCACCGATAACAACATTCTTACCAATCACAACATTACGCCCAACTGCAACACCATCACCAAGCTTTGCCGTGGGATCGATAAAAGCACTTGCGTCTATTCCATCCAGTTTAAGACTCTTCTGGAAGTAGGTGTCGAGTATCTTCTGAAAAGCCTTCCTTGGCTGAGGGTGAAGCAAAAACACTGTCCCGGGTTTTTCGGAGTACCACTGCGGTGCAGTTAAAATTACCGAGGCCTCTGATCCAGCAATATGCTTCGCATACGATTCAAGATACACCATTGCCAGTTCACCGGATTTTGCTTCCTGAATACGGGCTACCTGAAAAACAAAAGTGCCGGAGTCCCCACGGACTTCGGCACCTGTTAATTCTGCAAGTTCATTTACAGATATTTTCATTATTTCAATTTTTCCAGCACTTTATTAGTTATATCGTATTCTTCCTTGGCGTATAATACCAATACCCCGCCGCTACGGTCAAGCACAAAGTCGAGTTCCTCATCCTTTGCGACCTGCTGTACTGCGGTGAATACTTTATTCTGTACTGGTTTCATTATCTCATCCTGCTTCTGGAAAAGCTCACCGTTTGTACCGAATTTCTTTTCCCGGTACGCAACCATTTCCTGTTCCATAGTAATGAGTTCAGATTCCAGTTCAGAGCGCCGCTGTTCAGACATAATCAGCTTACGCTTTTCGTAGTCATCATATTTAGTTTTCCAGGCTGACTGCTTTTTGTTCAGCTCAGACTGCCATTCCTGTACGATTGCATCAATCTGCTGTCGAGCATCCTGTGCATCGGGCAGCGTATTCATAATCGCATCTGAGTCCACATAGCCGATTTTCAATTGTGCATGTGAGGGAATCGTTCCAAGCAGAATCAATCCCAGCAGCAAAAATCTCATCGTTCTCATATATGATTCCTGTTTTGTGCTTGAAAAAAGTCAGACTGTAATCAGTTTCCTCTTTTCAGTCTGTCCAGTACCTTAAAGGTCACATCGAATGCACCATCAGCATACAGCAGGAAGGCATCGGTAGCTTTATCAAACACAAACTGCATTCCTTCTTCTTTTGATACGGCTTCAATAGCAGCGTACACTTTATCCATGATCGGACGCATCAACTTAGCACGTTCGGCATAAATTTCTCCGGTATTTGGTGTGAACTTAACTTTTCTGAAGTTTTCCAGATCCTGCTGTTTCTTCACCAATTGTGCCTGTGTTTCGTCTTTCTTAGCCTGTGGCATGGTGGCTGCCTGCTTCTGATATGATTCGATTCCAGCTTCGAGGTCCTGAGCCATGCTGTCAAGTTGTGCCTGCCATAATGTAACCAGCGCATCAAGTTCACCCTGTGCCTTGATTGCAACTGGATACTGATTCAGGATTGTTTCTGAATTCACATAACCAACCTTTAAAGATGAAGTGCCGTTCTGTGCAAATCCCATCACAGACATAAAAACAACGATCAACGCAATTAAACTATACTTTTTCAAGGTATACCTTTCTGATTTAGATGAAGTAAACTTTCTTAAAATCCTTTACCAAACTGGAAGTGGAACTGCCAGTTTGGATCAGTTCCATCAACCGCTTTCCGGTCAAAACCGTAACCAACATCAAACCCTATCAAACCGATGGGATTGATTAAAATCCTCGCACCAACGCCAATTGATTTCCGCAGATTCATTAAATCTGTTGTCTTGATTGACTCAAAAACTCTTCCTGCTTCGGCAAACCCCAATACGTACAAAGGAATCGGATCCAGCGAAACTGCAAACCGCAGCTCAGAAACAAATTTTGCACTCACCCTACCACCGATCACATCACCAAATTCATTACGCGGTCCTACTGTACGGTCATCATATCCGCGGAGAGATGTGGTTGCAATAACCAAACCGCTGCCGCCCATATAGTAGTATTCAAACGGATTCACCGGTGTTCCGGAGATCAGTTCATCCATATATCCGAATTCTGACCCCAGGTACAAAGTAACACGGTTTGAATTAAACAGTCTTCTGTAAAAATCTGCTTTAAAGCCAATTTTGAAGTAATCCACATTACCCGGCAGGAATGGTCCGCCGTTGATCTCCATATCGAGAGACACACTTGAACCCAGTGATGGGAAAATTGGATTATCAACATTCTTTCTTGTTATAGTGGCTCCGAGTGAAAATTGTTCCGATTTACCAGTACGGTAAAAATTGCCGCCATCAATAACATCGTTATTCTGATACCGGAATGTACCCTGTACATAGAAGTAATCATCAGGCCATCTGAGTCTGCGTCCGACTCTAGCCGTACCGCCATACTGGCTCAGGTCATAAATGTACCGCTGTCTGGTTGAAAAGAGCTCAAAACCAATCAGCGTAGGGGTATCAAGGAACCAGGGTTCAGTGAATCCAAGAGTAAACGTTCTATACAGATTACCGACACCAAACTGCCAGTTGAAACTCAGTACCTGTCCAGCTCCGAGCTGGAACGGTTCTGAAATTGAAAAGTTTGTCAGCGTAACACCAATTGCACCGCTGAAACCAAAGCTTCCACTGTAGCCGATCGAGGCATTCAGGTAATCGCTTGATTTTTCTTCAACCAGGAACGTGATATTCACCGTACTGTCGTTACCAAGCTGATAGTCCACACCCTTCTGGTACAACTTTTCAACATTAAAAAACTGCAGGTTCGCAAGCTGCTGAAGACTTCTCAGCAATGCTCCGCGGTTAAAATAATCTCCCGGAATAGAATACAACTCACGACGAATGACCTTATCCTTGGTTTTATCGTTCCCGGTAACATCAACTTTACCAATAGTAAACTGATTATTTTCATACACCTGAATCTGAATATCAATAGAATCAGGAGCAATAGTGGTTTCATTCGTACGTACATTGAAAGTCAGATAACCGTTGTCAAGATACAGGGAAGCGATATCATTCTGCTTCTCATTACCTCTCAGGTTCTGATTAAACTTCTCAACATCAAACACATCTCCCGGATACATATCGAGGCGTTCCTGCAGCACATCATCGGTATAGATCGTATTACCCTGCCAGGTGATATTCCTGACCTTATACTGCATACCTTCATACACTTTCACGACCAGATGAATATCTTTATTGTTGTTTGAAAGAATCACCGTATCTCCCACTATTTCAGCATCGCGGTAACCATTCTTTCTGTAAAACTTCACCAGCAGTTCCTTGTCTGTTTTCAACTTATCCCGGTCCAGCAATGTGCTCGCCCAGAATTTCCACCATACTGCTTCTTCTGTATCATCAAACTGACTCTTCAGTTCAT
>JAEXTR010000148.1 GCA_023406915.1 Bacteroidota bacterium | reverse complement strand
ATCTTATACTTTAACAATTTTGATCATTAGGAGCATTATTCTGATTCACTCTTTTTAAAGAGTCAGATCATTTTTATCATTTAATTTTATTATTGCTGGTTGTTTAAGCTTTAATGCCTTTCCAATTGCAATTGCATGGCGTTCCTCAAGAGTTGGTAACAAATTTGAATAGTCTGAACCAATATAGTTTTCTAAAAACTGTTTACCAGTATCATCAAAAACTCTCATAGCAAAAATAGTGTTACATTGGTTTAGTATACTTTTACTGATATTAGCAGTTCTCTGAGTAATTATTAAAGACCCGAGCCCATATTTCCTCCCCTGAAGGATAACTTTGGCTGTTCCATTCGTTGCATTTTTATCACCTTCATTTGCGATTGAATTCCATTCTGGAACCAATGAATGTGCTTCTTCAAATACTAACAGATATCTGGCACTAGTGCATTCTCCTTTTTCTTTTGCGATCATAAATAGTTGTTCAGATATTATCCTTGTCTTTTCTGCAGCCGTGAGGTCTATACTTGCTTGAATTCTAAACTGTGTTGCTGCTTTCGAAACTGAATGCCAATCTGGATTCATAACAATTACTCGTTTTCCGCTTTTAGAAAATTCAGTGATCTCTTCCATAAGAATTTCTTTATATGGTTTTTCATTGCCCCATGAATTTGGATTATCAGGATTTCCAGGTTTATTATTTTCTTTCAATTTTTTCTTGTTCTCAGGTGTTATGTCATCTTGAATAAGTTCTTTTGGAATATAATTGGGCAATGCATTTAGGTATTGGTTTGTTATATCTACGCATATTACTTTCACATCTGTTTCATTACATATTTTCTGAATTATTTCAAAAGTCAAACACGATTTGCCGATTCCAAGAATTCCTAGAATTGCTGTATTATGTGTTACCAATTCATGAATATTACGAAGAGGGATACCATAATTAGTGCCCGGGAGGCGACCAATATATTTTTTTGGATCATATAATGAATCAGATACTGAAATGGTATAGACAGGTTCATAAATTTCTGGCACCCATTTTACAGTTTTTAATTCATTTGTTTGAAGATCATATCTTCCAAGTTTATGTGCTTTTACTGTTAGATATCCATGTCTATCATGTTGTTCAAGGGATTCGCTTTCTGTTTTTGCATCGATAATCTGGTAAAGGACTTCGTTTCCAAATATTCGTGTCTTTATTATACTACCTTCTGTGATATTATTCCTGGAATAATACTCACTTGATCGTGTACGATATACTAATATTTTATTTATATCAGAGCCTTGATGAACAATCCCAATTGAATTGTTGATATTTTTGACGACCTGATTATCTGCAAATTTCTTTTCGACCTCCTCTGAAAGATGGCTGTTTTCGAGGTAAACAGCATCATTCGATTCCATTAGTGATATTACATTAGAATGTATTTCATTTCCAGTGGTGTTATCAATAACAAAATAATTGTTTTGAGAATCCTTTATAATCTGAACGGTTATCCACTCCTTGTTGACTAACTTTTTGGAATTCACTAGCACTCCAATATAGGTTTTGGACCCCTCAATAATACCAATTTTACATCCAATATTAATTAAGTTTTCAGACAATTCGACAACAGTTTCAATAATTACTAGATCAGTAGAATAAAACCCGATTACTTTCCCCAGAGTGTTTGGTGTATTTTTTGACTTGTTAAATATTTTAATAATTCTCCATAGAAAAACTATCGTAGAATTGACAGGTTTATTCACTACAAGAAGGATACCGAATCCAATTATCCATGCTTGTTGGTCTGGTTTCGTTGAATAAAATGAAATTGCAATTAATGCATATATGGTACCGAATACTATTGTAGGCCTGGAAATCTCACAGAGCACCTTGATACCAGCCTGTTGGATTCTCTCCATCTTTCTATTACCTGACAGAATTATCAAAACAATAATAATCACTATTATTATTATTGATGTCCAAACAATTTGATCGTAAAACCACAACAACTCGGGAGATTTCAGACCAATCATAAACAAAAAAACGGCTAACCAGCGCGTAAATACTTGAGTAGGCTTAGTAAAATATGGTTCTGTGATGTAATTCCCCAATACAATCGTAAGTGCAACTACAATTAGTAGCATATTCCAATTGTTAGATTTGTCCCAAACAAATGAAATATTCGAGTTAAAGAAGTACCCGAGCAATAACAATAGCACAATGTAAATGATTGCTGCAACGATTCTTTGCTTTATATTGAGTTTCATAAGTCAAACCTTTAATTTTTCAGACAAACATTAATCTCTTGAACTCTTCCTCAATAAGAACCACTTTCCACCGCTCCTCACCTATTCGCATATTGTCTAGGTAATTATCACCATTCACATAGATTCTGTCATACTCGGCATCCTTGATGTTAACACGTATTCTTCCAAAAAAACTGTTTAAGTCTTCATTTGACTTTTCTTTTAGATTTCTCCAGATAATCAGTACTCTCTCCCCCTCCCGCAATCTTCCGGTGATCATCCTATACCCATTCAATTCATCAAATGTTTCAACGGCTAATCCAATCAAATAATTGAACGTCTCAACCAAATCAACCTTTGTAGGTATTGTTTCGTTATTCCTCGTGATATTAAGCTCGTAATTGAATGGGTCTTCAAAGCTTTTTACGTTAAGAAGCGAGGGGCTACCTTCTGTCTCAGTCTCCAGCGCATAGGAAAGCATATACCCTTCCCGGAATGAATCGTGAAACTGTAATGCCTCCTGTTGATCGGGTGTTTTCTTTATCTCAAGATTATTCAGGGTATCTTCGTATGATTCAAGCCTGAGATACTTAAAACAGTGGCTGATACCTTTCCTGCTAATGGGTTTACCGTCTTTCCAGTCTTCACTGTAGACTACTTTCTTGATCCTCGGTACGGTTACGGTGTCGAAGTACTCTCCCATTTCGATAAGGATATATTTCCTGCCTCCTCCGTCTTCTCTGTTAAGATTAATCACCGCATGCCCTGTTGTTCCAGAACCAGCGAAATAGTCAAGGACAATGTCGTATTCACTATGTGTTGTTGTCGAAATCAATTGCTCATAAAAAGAGGTTGGATGACAATACGGAAACTCCTCGCCCAATAAATCAAGATCATATTTACCTTTTCTTGCATCTTGATAGATACTGGGGAATTGGCGATTTGTGTCTTCTGTCAGCAAAACTTTTTGCCTAGGTTGGGTTGTTTCATCCTCACCGAATAGAATTTCATTATTTCCCATCATTTGATTAAGAGTTTCTGGTGTCCTTGAGAATCCATTTGGTGGAACAGGACAAGGTTTATTCGTAATAGGATGAATCAAAGGTTGATGAAACTTCTTATCTGACCGATACTCGGGGGCTCTTAAACTAACACTTTGATAAACTTTCCCCTGATCATCAATATAGCGATAAGCCTTTTCCCCTCCACTTAAAGACGAATTTTTATTAACCCATAAAGAATACTCCTTTCGCACAATATCATTTACCCCACTATTACTTTCACATAACTGAGCGACCTTTTCGAGCATCTGCAGTACATTACTATTCTTAACATAAATGGGTTTTATATCCCTTGTTCTCCAAATCAAATACTCATGCTGATTAGCTAATCCAAAACCACCATTCATTGGATTTCGTTTATCCCATATAAGTGTTCCTGCATTTTGGCAATCATATGAATCAATTAGTCTGAATAGGTTTTCATATTCATTCTCGTCAATATGGGTAAGGAATGATCCTTTATCAGTTAACAGCTTAAACGCATATTCAAATCTATTGTTCATCATTGTCAGCCAACTAGAATGCTTATAACTATTCTTATAAAGAAAGCCACTCGTTGCGGTATTATAGGGCGGGTCTATATGTATGCACTTAATCCTCCTATTGTATTTTTCATTTAACAGGCGAAGTACTTGAAAATTATCACTCTGTAATAATATTCCTCCCATTTTATCATCAATCCCATTCGTTTCTTTCAATATCCGCTTCTTAAATACTTCATCAAAGTGCTTTGTATCAACGATCAAGAATGGGTTCTGCTCTAAAAACTTAATCGTCAAAGGTTCTGTGTAGCCTTGCTGCGTTAAGTTACCTTCTATTGCTTCAATATCATACAGCTTCTTCCACTCTTCAATCTGCTCACGGTTACTTATGATTTCAGGATACAATTCCTTCGGAACCCGATCCAGAGTAAGACAATAGTTGGTCTCGACTACAAACTTCTTCTTCAACCAAAGCTTTTTCTGAAAGTTTTCAAGTTGCTCCAGAAATGCGATCACTTTGTGCCCGATGTGCTTCAGTACTTTAATGGTTGTTACCTGTTTATGAAACTGTGTCTCATCAAGCTCATTGATATCATCAATATAAAGAACTTCGTTTTTAATGTAAAAATCCAGCTCCCTCCGCAGGAATCCCCCCAAATCTTTATGGATGAAATAATCGAAAGTATTTCGCGCAGTAAAATCATTCAGATGCTTTTCAATCAGTGTCCTCTTTTTATTCTTTTCAGTAGGTCTGGGATCAAACACTTCGGCAAGATTACTGATCGTACTTATGTCCTTTGCAATTTCTTGAAAAGCCTTGTGAATAACCTCTAACGCCCCGACATTCAGTTCTTTTTGCTTTGCTTCATTTAAATCATATCTGAAATTGATAGATAATCCCTCCTCCGTAACTTCAATTGGTTTTTCTTCAACGATAGAGAATTTCCGTTCTTTCCCCTTCGCAGCCTGGTTGTTATTCTGTTCAGTTGAAGCC
>JAEXTR010000145.1 GCA_023406915.1 Bacteroidota bacterium | reverse complement strand
TGAACAATTTAAGCAAGCTTTCTTATAAGCAACAAATTCTGGTGGTTGTTTCAAACATCGGTTAAACTTTAGTCTAATATCTCAGAATTGAGAAATACTACTGAAGATTAAATCAAGCATTAGCAATGATTTTGAAGTAATTGTGAAAGTGCTTCTGAGATGGGTGTGAGAGGGCTTGCAATGCTCCTGCTTAAATTATTGAAACAGAACGCAATATAAAACAGTCATATCATCAATATGATTTCAATAGTAGAATTATTTGTGAGATTCTTGTAATGTTTGTCAGCTCCAACAACACTACAATAGAATTCATCCTAGCTCCAGTTTTAAGAAAAAAGAGTTTCTCTATTTCAAATGAATATGCTTCAGGTGGCACCTATCCTATTTTAATCTCTTCAACTAAATCTCAAAAATACTATTAATTATATAAGAGTATTATGAAACATTTGGCTTTATAGTTTTTTGTAGTCCCATCACTATGTTTGTACGAAAACTTTATAATCTTTGGTTTCACCAAATCAGTGTTCTTAATAATTTCTTTTATTCTGGAGGCAGAAATATTGTCGTCAAGATATACAACCAAAACTCTATTGTTGTGACCAAACCTTCCTTCGTCTTGTCCACTGTATAAGTACTTCGCTACAAGCTGTGGTCTCTCTATTGCTTTGTCGCGCCAATTATCACCAAAGTCTTTTTTGAATTTCGCTGTTGGGCCACAGGAAACTTTTTGATCATACGGAATACCATGTATCAAGAAATCAATACCTTTTTTATGACGAAAAGTTGGTATAATAAAGTCCTTTTCCTCAAATAGTAAATATTCGATAAAATCATTTCTATGAGTGTTAATAGCCTTAATTCTTCTAAAACGTATCGCTGCTAATGAGACATCTTTATCTTTTTTTTTGTCACATTTATTCGAAGCATTTAAACCTTGAACAAAATCATCAAAGCGACCCTGGGAGAAAGGCCATTTAATCGGACCTAGTTTTAATGATTCCCAATCTTTGTTTTGGGTCTCTAGGTTAGATTCTGCATTTTTCCCATTAACATATTTCTCAGTCGTTCTAAAAACTTTTCTTAGATACTCTTTTTGTGAATTGTAATTCCAGAGCTTAGCAATAAGGCCAAATACATCACTGTTTTTTATATCTAGCTTTCTTTTCCCTTTGTTTTTCCCAGTCTTGATAGTCTTTATACTAATCCATTTGTTTTCTGGAAATAAAAGCAAAAAATCCTTTCCATTCTTGACATTCCCGAAAATGCTTTTTATCAGTTTAGTGCTTAATTGTGTCATATTATCTTTCTTTCTTAAATATTAAAATGTATTCATGTTTAAAGATGTAATAATCACTTGAAAGAGCACGGTAATGCCAGAGCATATTTTTGTTTAATTTACCTCGATTTCCCGTCATATTTTTTACCACTATACTTTTAAGGGTTAATCCCAATTTTATGGCTTCATTCAAGCAATGAAATCCGAGGGGTACCCATTCACCATTACTATACTTATCACCAATAACAACTGTCAAGTATCTTTTAAATTCCAAAATATCTATTGTGTTTTTTAGAACAATTGCAAATTTTCTGAGGAACTCTGTCAGTGATTTTGAATTTGATAAATCGTGAGGGGAATCGCTAAACTTTATTATATCAGCGTAAGGTGGATGAAGAATTGCAAATTGTATGTGTTTTCTTCCTTGTGCAGCCAAGATATTTCTTACAAGATTAAAACTTTCGGAATCTGTGCTATCTCCTGTTATTACTTTAGATATGTATTGTCTCGAGAGTAAAGTTTTGACATATTCAGTCATCTTACTCTGAAGCTCAATGCCAATGAAGTTTCTGTTAAGTTTCTCAGCTTCAATAGCAGTTGTACCACTCCCCAAAAAAGGATCAAAAACAACATCTTCTTTTTTCGTAAACCGAAGAATAAGCTGATGTGGTATTTGTGGCACAAAGTTCCCATGGTAAAAACCGTTATGCTTACCTGAATTGTCTCGATCATTTATGATCCACAAACTGTCTGTCCAAACGTTCGAGTCTTTCCATTGCGTTAGGTCAATATCATTAAATTTAGGCATAGTATCAGATACTTAACTAGTTCTTAATTAATAGTATTAAACAAAAATGAAAAGAATAAATAATGATTGTATTATTGTTTCTGTATGAGTAGTTTATTCAATTCTATCCTCCATTTTTTACCATCATGCCAACCACAACCTACACAACTACCTTTATAATCAGTGTCACCTTCATACCAATACTCAATTTGCAAAAAAGCTGGTCTTTTATTGGTATTCTTGCATTCCCCGCAAGCTCTATCTTTTAATAAATTATGTTCTCTTGTAAGCAATTGGAAATGATCTTTTATTTCTGAATCTGTCATAACACTTGCATTAATATCAGACTCAAGCCTTGACCAAGGAGTTTTATGATCAATTTCAGGTGTACTTGTTATGCTTGCTCCTGTAAATGCATCTTTCCCTTCAAAGAGCTGCAAAATTTTTGTTCTTGTTTTAGCGTCTATTGATACTCTTTTTTTTTCTTTGAATTCGGGATTTTTGGAAAGTAATTTGTAGTGACTACGGTTAGTTTTGCAGACTTCACAATACATGAGCTTTCCCCATCTGTTTGAACTTACCTCTTCAAAGCTATACCCTTTTTTCTTTATCTCTCTAAAGGTAGCTGCTGGTTGGTTCGAGTCTGAATTACAATAACCACACGTCCAGTTCTTTAAGTTATTGCAAAGCGCTTTGAGTAGTTTATCCGTTTTGGCCATTTGAGTGCTTTCATTATTGTGAAAGGTAATAATCGAAATTGCTATCTTCGTATTAAGGAGTTTTGGGTAGAACTCAAGCAAATAATCGAACGACTGATAGTTTATTATGGAGTCCACTATTTACTGGACGCTTTAGTGCTCGTCTTTTCATCTAGAAGCATTACTGGCGATATCATTAAAGCTATTGCTATCTTGTACAAGGTTTTTAATGTAATATTGCGCTCACCACGTTCAATATGTCCAATTAATGCGCGGTGAATACTCGCTCTATATGCTAGTTCCTCTTGGGAAAGCCCCATAGCGACCCTATAATTTCTGATATTTAATCCGACTATTTTTTTTAGATCTTTCATACAAAAAGTTATTAATAGATAATGCTGATGTCCACTACTTAAAAGTAGCATATTTGGATTTCATAATGAGTGCAACCTATAGTTCTTACATAAACTGATTTACGAAACTCTCAAGAATTTCTCGAATTAACTGATACTTGTAAGTAATGGCTTATATTGTGCTATTTATTACTAAGTGACTACTAAATGTTGAATAAAAATTCTGCATTTAGTCATTATGATTACTCAGTTATGTTGATGCTTAGGTCCATTCTCCCGCCCGTCCACCCTTCCGCACTTTCCTCTCCCTTTCCATTTTCTCATCTTTACGCCGTAACTTTTTAATCAATCGGTAGGTCATGAGCCAGTGTAATCCCTTTATCGATGAGTATAAGCTCGGAACAGTCTTCGCCCTCGGCGATAGCTCCCTCCGCGGTCTCATGGGCTGGCTCGATGGCGTCGTTCATTACGACATCTGTAACCCTACCCTCGATCAGAAACTCCAGGCTGCCCGTATCCTCTTACCTTCCCTGGTGAATATCCATAAGGCAGGTCTCAGGATGCAGGGGGTAAAGACCTCTCCGGAGAAACCCGGTTCAGAAACAAACCCAATCCCTGATGCACCACCTGACTACTCAGACAGAATCGAGATGAAGCTCCTTGACTTCATCGAAAACAACCCTGAGCAGATCACTGCCTATCAGGATTTCGGCTCACCCCCTGCGGAAATCTATGCATGGTCCTCCAAAATGAAGGCGGACTTCACCCGCCTCGGTCAGCCATACCTTCCGCCGGCATACCGTCCAGTATTCCCCGGTGACCCGCTCCCTGAACCGCCAAAACAATTCTATGGCTTTCGCCCGACAAACCACCCGAGACCTCCGCAGGATGATCTCCCAATCTGGGCAAATAAAGTCCGCGTCCGCTACCGGATGAAGAAGGAAAGGGAGTACCACGAGAGGAAAAAGAAAGCCGCTCAGTCTGTCACTCCACAGGTTGAAACTGTACCGGCAGCTTCTCAGAACGAGAACCCGTTTACCCATGATACAGCACCATACCCGATTCCGGTGGAAAACCCCATGCTGGATCATCTATTTCAGGATGATTCCGAACAATACGATGAACAAATCGAAGACGCTCTCCTGAATGAACTCCTTCAGGATGATGATACACCTCCACAAACCGGAAAACTCCCGTTCGATGATCTCTTTGCTCCCCTCCGGAAGAAAGCAGAACTCGAAAACCTCCGTCTGTCAGACATGCAGGAATTTGTCGAAGCATCAAACTTCATCATCAACCGATTCTTCACACCGGATACAGAAAACAATCAGGCATCACCAATCCCTGCCACCCCCTCATACTTTCCCGGCAGCACCCCTTTTCTGTTTTCTGACTCCAAACCCGTCTCCACAGACCCAATAATCAACTCAAACACCCCGGAACCCACAGAAGCACCCCAAACCAGTGTATCCCCCGGTTCCGCTTCAACAATGCCCCCTGATCCCGTCGCAGGTCTTACCCCTCCCACCGGATCAGCACCACATAGAAACATAAATACTACCTCCTCACCGGC
>JAEXTR010000059.1 GCA_023406915.1 Bacteroidota bacterium | reverse complement strand
CCCCTAAAGGGGGAAAACTAAAGCTGGTGGGATTCCAACCGGCAGTTATGTCCATGTTCCAGCTCACGAAGATCTTTCGTGTATTCGAAGCCTACTATACGGTGGATGATGCACTAAAGAGTTTTCAGCTGCGGAAATGATAACAAGAGGTCAATTACCATGAGCACAGAAACGAGTCAGGCAATACTGATCCTTGAGGATGAACCGATGATCAGCGAATTGCTCTCCTTCCACCTCACTGAGAAGGGGTACAGTCTTTTTACCACTGCAAGCCCAAGGGATGCAATGGAGATTCTTTCCAGCCAGCAGATTGACCTGGTGCTGTGCGATATTATTTTGCCTGAAATGGATGGGCTGACTTTTTCGCGAAAACTGCGGGAAGACCCTGCATATCTGACGGTACCCTTTATTTTTATGACTGCCAGCGATTCAGGCGAGCTGAGAAGTGAGGCGCTGGAATCGGGTTCAGATGAATTTATTGCCAAACCAATCGAGTTCGAAGAACTGATTCTAAAAGTTGAAGCGATGCTTCAGCGCAGAAAGTTCTTTAAAGAATATACGATCCGGAATGCCGGCAAAGGAGAAAATACCGGTTCAGCGGTAAAGCCAAGGGTGTTGCTGGTTGATGATGATGTATCGCTATGCAGACTGTTTAAGTATAATCTGGACCGTGAAGGATTCGAGTGTATCGCTGTTGATAATGCCACAGAAGCACTGAGCGTTGCAAGAAGCAACATGCCAGATATTATAATTTCAGACATCATGATGCCAAAGGTGGATGGGTACGAATTCAGACGACAGTTGCTGCTTGATGAAAATCTGAAACGGGTTCCTTTTCTCTTCCTGACTTCCAAGTCAAATGAGGATGAGATTCTTGATGCTTATAATCTTGAGATTACCGATTATGTACTAAAAACCGCCGGGCCCAGAGTGGTGGTTGCCAAAGTAAATGCCTTGTTACGCAGCCTGAACAGGGAGCGTATGAAAGTGGTCAAGGAGATTCAGTCTGCCGCAGATTCACTCGGTGCGAAAGTGGTTCCTGATGAGGCTCCGGGTTTCCCCGGATATATGATCAATTTCTGGCATCAGCCGTTTGAAGGAATCCCCGGGGGTGATTTCCTGGATTTCTACCAGATTTCTGAGGATCAGATGGTGGTGGTACTTGGTGATGTGATGGGTAAGCGTTGGGGTGCCTGGTATTTTGCCATGGCGTATGCAGGCTATATTCGCAGCACCTTGCGTGTTGCGTTACAGGATTCCTCCAAATGTTCCCCCAAAAATATTCTGGAGCGGGTGAATGGTATGATTTACCGGGATGCCAAGTTATCCGAAGTATTTGCAACACTATCGATTCTGTGTATTAATTCATCTACCAATATGTACCGGTATTCCGGCGCCGGTGATCTGCCGATTGTCATTCACAGAAAGCTTTCAGGCATAGTAGAAACGGTAAGTTCACATGGTATTCTGCTTGGTTTTGATGAACAATCTGAATATGAAGAGCATTCAGGGTTATTTGAAGAAGGTGACCGGATGATACTTTGTACCGATGGTGTAACTGAGGCAAGAAACGTGAGTAATAAGCTGTATGGGATTGAGTTCCTGACACAGACGATTAAGAATTCACCTTTTGAACAGGATGCTGTTGGAGTCCTGAAACGCCGGTTGTTTGAGTTTACTACCGGCAAGTTTGATGATGATGTGTCTGTGATTCAGATTGTGAGGAAGTAGTCACCCCTTCGGATTTCACATTATCGTAAAAGGCATTTGACTTGTCTGAACAGGAGCCAGAATTCCTGTTTTCGGACATGCTTTTAAACTTGTCTTTTGGTTCTTTTAACTTCTTTTTCTTTTTATATTACCCTTCTATCTTTATCCAAACTTGAATACGAACCCACTTAAGGTGACATATGGAAAACTACTTCGCATTATCAAACCCTATCTCCCTCATTGTTGATAAAAGCCCCGACCAATTTACACGTGAAGATCTGATCAAAGTTATCAAAGAGAAACAAATTGAAAGGATTACTTTTCACTACTTCGGTCTGGATGGGAAACTGAAGGAGCTGAAAATACCTATTGCAAATCGGAAGCAGGCTGAAAGAATTCTGGCTGATGGGGAACGGGTTGATGGCTCATCACTCTTCAAGGGCATGGTGGATGTTTCTGTTTCTGATCTGTATGTGATACCAGTGTACCGTACAGCATTTTTAAACCCTTTTGATAATGGCAGCCTTGACTTTGTCTGTCGCTATATGACCAGCAACGGTGACTTCGCACCGTTTGCGCTTGATGGTATTCTGTACAACGCACACTCTATGTTTAAGAGAGATACCGGTTATGAACTGCATGCGCTTGGTGAACTGGAGTTTTTCCTGATCGGTAACCAGGAAGCAATGATGTATGAAGGTGAAAAGCAGCGTGGATATCATGCATCAGCCCCCTTCATTAAATCCGGAGCGGTAATCAATGAGATGGTACGCCATATCACCCAGATTACTGGAAGCATAAAATATGCACACAGCGAAGTAGGGTATCTTTCCAGCGTAAGAAGTGATCTGGAAGAAATAAAAGGAAAACCAGCTGAGCAGCTGGAGATTGAGTTTTTACCACAACCTATAGACCAGGCTGCAGACAATCTGGTAATTGCACGCTGGCTTATCAGAAACACTGCCTACAAGTATGGTTGCGTGGCAACCTTTACCCCAAAACTAGAAGAAGGTGTTGCAGGCAACGGTTATCATGTACACATGGAACTGAGAAAGAATGGCAAAAACTGCATGACTGATGACGTCGGCAAACTGTTGCCAGATGCACGGAAGCTGATCGGTGGTCTGTGTCACTATGCAGATACTCTCACTGCCTTTGGGAATACTGTTTCTTCTGCTTACCTCCGTCTGGTACCCAATCAGGAAGCACCCACCCGTGTATGCTGGAGCGATATGAACCGCAGCGCGATGATTCGCGTGCCTCTGGGGTGGGGTAAAACCAAAAACCTTGCACGCAAAGTCAACCCGCAGGAAAAGACCGATGTGGTATATGAGGCAGGTAGACAGACCGTTGAACTGAGAAGCCCTGATGGCAGTGCACTTACTCATCTTTTGCTGGCAGGAATCACGATGGCTGCTCATTGGGGTCTGACCAATGAAGGTTCCAGTGAGATCGCAGAAAAGCTGTACGTACGTGGCAACATCTTTAAGGATAAAGAATTACTTGACCGCCTGACAGCACTGCCAACAAGCTGCGTTGAGTCAGCACGAATACTGGATCAGAAACGCGGACTGTATGAGCGGGAGAATATCTTCCCGAAGAGCACCATTGACTATATCATTAAGTTGCTGAATGCTGAAAAAGATGAAGCAATGAACGAGCATCTGTCTGATATGCCGGCTGATGACCGCCTGCATGAAACACGCAGAATCATGCACAAGGATTTGCACAGACATTAATAATCAACTCATTACACTCAATCAATAGGATACTTTATCATGTTAAAACCACTTCTTCGGGTTCTGTCAGTAGTGATGGTTCTCAGTATCATGCTTTCTGCCCAGCAGGCAGAGTATGTATCGGGGGAACTATTAGTACAGATGAAACCCGGAACAACAGCCTCATCGTTGGCACTAGCTTTTGCTACTGATGGGGTCTCTGTACAGGAACAGGTCTCCGATATAATGAACGTGTATCTGATTGCTTTTGACCCATCAAAAAAATCAGAACAGGAGATACTGTATCAGGTTAGAATGCACCCTGCAGTTCAGGTCGCACAGTTTAACCATTATATTTCACTCAGAAAAGGCTTTTCTCCCTCGGATATGTACCGTGAGATGGATAATATGTTGTCCACAATGCCAAACGATCCGAGATTTGGTGAGCAGTGGGCACTGCACAACACTGGTCAGTCAGGCGGGCTGAATGATGCTGATATTGACGCACCTGAAGCCTGGGACTTTACCAAAGGTGGACTGACCTCTTTGGGTGATACGATAGTGGTAGCAGTTGTTGATGGCGGATTTGATCTAGCACACAACGATCTCAACTTCTGGAAAAACTGGCAGGAAATCCCGGGCAACGGAATTGATGATGATGGCAACGGCTACATTGATGATGTAAACGGGTGGAATGCCTACAACAACAACGGCAATGTGACTGATGATGATCATGGTACGCACGTCGCTGGTATTGTCGGCGCAAGAGGAAATAACTCCATTGGGGTAAGTGGTGTAAACTGGAATGTAAAGGTTATGGCCATCCAGGGATCATCCTCAACCGAGGCAACTGTTATCCGTGCATACACCTATGCATTAAA
>JAEXTR010000028.1 GCA_023406915.1 Bacteroidota bacterium | reverse complement strand
CATTGACGGAGTCACGGGCAGTGAAGGGTTGAGACCGCAGCTACTTCGATCAAGTTTATTGGTGATGTCTTCATCCGGTTACTCAACATGGTTGCGATTCCATTAGTACTGGCATCATTGATAGTTGGTGCTGCAAGTCTTGGAAATATCAGAAAATTTGCGAGAATTGGCGGGAAGACACTGGCTTTTTACATGACAACGACTGCAATTGCCGTAACAATCGGTTTGTTCCTGGCAAACTCCATTCAACCTGGTAAAATGATGGACCCAGACACTAAGGATAAGCTGGCAGCAACATACAGCGAAGAGAGTCAGCAGAAGCTTGAAAGCAATCTTGAGTTTAGCCTTATTGAGCAGTTTGTAAATATGGTTCCGAAGAATCCCATCAAGGCATTTGCAGACGGGGATATGCTTCAGATTGTGTTTTTTGCAGTCTTCTTTGGAATGATCCTTACCATGATAGGACAGGATAAGTCCAGACCCATTATCACTGTACTGGACGGTATCAGTGAGGCAATGATCAAGATGGTGGATATCATTATGTATGCTGCACCGTTAGGTGTCTTTTCTTTGATTGCTGCAACGGTTGGGCAGTTCGGGTTTGAGATATTGCAAACATTACTCTGGTATACTCTGACAGTTTTGTTTGGACTTCTTCTTCATAATATGGTAGTCTATGGAAGCGCTTTGAAGTTACTGACTAAAGTACCACTTGGTGTGTTCCTCAAGGGAATCCGGAGGGCGCAGACAATTGCATTCAGCACGAGTTCCTCAGCTGCTACGCTACCTGTTTCCATGGAGTGTTGTCAGGATAATCTTGGTATTTCTAAATCGATTACCAGTTTTGTGCTCCCGCTTGGGGCAACCGTCAATATGGATGGGACAGCTATGCTGCAGGGGATCGCAGCTGTATTTATCGCCCAGGTGTATGGTATCCCACTTGATTTGGGGCAGCAACTAACAATAGTGGTCATGGCTACTATGGCATCCATTGGTACAGCTCCAGTACCCGGGGTAGGAATTATTATGCTTATCATCATTTTAAGGTCGGTTGGCATTCCAGAAAGCGGTATTGCACTCATTCTTGGAGTGGACAGAATACTTGATATGGCAAGAACCACAACGAATATAACGGGTGATCTGGTAGCTGCAGCCATCATAGCATCTTCGGAAAAAGAAATTGAATTACCTGTATCAATAAAGGAATGAAAGGACCACAATGAAGCAAAATAATCCAGAACAGTGGGCTTCACGAATTGGTTTGATTCTGGCGGTTGCCGGTAATGCTGTGGGACTAGGAAATTTTCTCCGGTTTCCAGCACAGGCAGTGACCAATGGTGGCGGTGCATTTATTATCCCTTACCTCGTTTCATTTGCCGTGATGGGTATACCTCTGCTTTGGGTGGAATGGGCTATCGGGCGTCATGGAGGTCAATTCGGGCATCATTCAACACCAGGAATGCTCGATTCACTGGGTAAATCAAAACTTTTCAAGTACTTTGGTATTTTTGGTATTTTTACGAATATAGCAGTAGCTGCCTATTATGTCTATATCGAATCATGGACTCTGGGATATGTCTGGTTTTCACTTACCAATGCATTTGGCGGTGAAGCTAACCTTCAGGATTTTTTCAATAATTACCTTGGCAAGGGTGACGGGATATTTAACATACCTGATACTGCCCTGATATTTTTCTTAATAACCATTGGACTTAACCTCTGGATACTTTCCCGTGGTATCAGCGGAGGTATCGAAAAAGCAGGCAAGATTATGATGCCGCTTTTGATATTGTTTGGTGTTTTTCTTGCTATCCGTGCTCTTACGATTTCGGAAGGAGAAATGGGAGCCATACATTCAGCGATCAATGGATTGAATTTCCTATGGGAGCCACAATTTGACTCGCTAGCAAATCCAAAAGTATGGCTGGCTGCTGCGGGGCAGGTGTTCTTTACCTTATCCGTTGGGATGGGATCGATCCATTGCTATGCGGCGTATCTGAAAGAACACGATGATATCGCCCTGAATGGAGCAACTGCAGGAATGACAAATGAATTTGTGGAAGTTATACTGGGTGGCAGCATTATTATACCAATAGCTTATGCATATCTTGCACCTGCTGACTGGGTTGCGTTGACAGCCGGGCAGATCGGTGGTTTTGAGATTGGATTTGTAACTATTCCTTCACTCTTCCAAAACTGGGGACCATTTTTGTCTGCGGTTGCCGGAATGCTTTGGTTCGGACTGCTCTTCTTTGCCGGGATAACATCATCTTTGGCGATGGGACAGCCAATCATGGCATTCTTACAAGATTCCTTTGGATTTAACCGAAAGAAAGCCACCACTGTTTTCGGTATTGTGTTATTTCTTTTTGCGCTACCAAGTGTGTTTCTTTATTCAAAAGGAGCATTCAATGAGTTTGATTTCTGGGCGGGTACTTTTGGTCTGGTGACGTTTGCCCTTATTGAAGTGATACTGTTCGCATGGGTATTCGGAATAGATAATGCCTGGGAAGAGATCAATAAAGGAGCGGATCTGAAGATTCCTCATTTCTTTAAGTATGTTATTAAATATGTGACACCTGTATTCCTGCTGATTGTGTTTCTTGGTGCAATGTTCCAGCCACAGGGAGGTGATTGGGCACAAGCTTTCTCATCATTATTTTCAGGTAACGGATGGGAATTTGATGCAGGTAGTATCATCGGCGCGCTGATGAATAAAGGCAATACTGATCCTGATAGCGTCATGGTGGTCAATTTTACCAGAATCTTTCTGCTCATGTTGTTTATAGGGATTGGTATTACAATCTATCTTGCATGGCGTGACAAAGATAAAAGAGCCATATAATCAAACTGGAAAGTGAGGAAACAGAATGAGTACTAACGCATTGATTCTAATGCTGGTAACCTGGAGTATCGTTGCCGGATTCACTGTTTATTTTTTTGTAAAAGTCATGAAAAAACAGAAATAGCAGAGTACCATGAAGCGATATGATAAACATATTTTCGTATGTCAGAATGTAAGACCTGATGACCATCCACGCGGGTGTTGCATGGGCAGGGGTGGAGCCGAAGTACGTGATGCCCTGAAGGATCAACTGAAACTGAGGGGGCTATTATCCACCATGCGGGTAAATGGTGCAGGTTGCCTTGATGCGTGTGAGTATGGACCTGTTGTGGTTGTATACCCAGAACAAATATGGTACGGAAATGTAAAGCCTGAAGACGCTGCTGAGATTGTGGAAAGTCACTTCATGAACGGAAAACCAGTTGAACGACTCATGATTCAGGATAAAAAGTTCCATCGTGATGCCGAAAATGATGTTGTTAAGGTGCAGGCATGAAAACTGAAGAAAGAGCATCCAGCATACTGGAGCTTCTGAAGGAATTGTATCCTGAACCGAAGCCTGCTCTCAACTACTCTTCTCCCTTCGAATTATTGATCGCAACCATCCTCAGTGCGCAGTGTACGGATGCAAGGGTGAACATCGTGACTGAGTCGCTCTTCAAGAAGTATAAGAGCCCTGGGGATTATCTAGCGGTTCCTGTGGAAGAGCTTGAAAAAGATATCTTCTCAACAGGGTTTTACCGTCAAAAGGGGAAGAGCATCAGGGAGTGCTGTACAGTTCTGCTTACAAAGTATCATGGGAAAGTACCTATGGAATTTGATCAGTTGGTAGAGCTACCCGGGGTTGGAAGGAAGACAGCTTCTGTGGTAGCAGGTAATGCATTTGGCATTCCAGCTATCGCTGTGGATACGCATGTGAAGCGGTTGTCGAATCTGCTGGGTTTTGTAGACACAGATGATCCGGAGAAGATTGAAACGGGTTTGAAAAAGCTTTTTCCGGAAAAAGAATGGGTGGGATTGTCCCACCGATTGGCTGCGCACGGCAGAACTATATGTTTTGCCAGAAACCCGAAGTGCAGTGACTGCCTTTTGCGCGAGCAATGTCCATCAGCAAAGACTGGTGAGGAACTGAATGAAACACGAAAGAAAAAGAAGAAATAATGAAAACAAGAGAAGAATGTCTGGCTTTATTGCATGAATTTACACAGTCAGAAAGCCTGCGAAAGCATGCATATTCGGTAGAAGCATGCGTAAAGAGTTATGCCGAGAAATTCGGTGAAGATACTCTTTTTTGGGGAAACGTTGCTCTTCTTCATGACTTTGATTATGAGAAGTACCCCGATCTTGAACATCACCCGATTGAAGGGAGCAAAATACTGCGTGAAAGAGGTTTTGATGAGGTATTCATCAGAGCTATTCTGAGTCATGCAGATCATACAGGTGTTACGAGAGAATCCTTGCTTGAGAAAACACTTTTTGCCTGTGATGAGTTAGCTGGATTTCTTACTGCGGTTGCCTATGTAAAGCCTTCGAAAAGCATGGCAGAAGTGGAAGTAAAATCCGTGTTGAAGAAAATGAAGGATAAGGCCTTTGCGAGGGCTGTCAGCAGGGAGGACATTACGATGGGTGCTGCAGGATTGGGAGTAGAAAAGGAAGAGCATATAGCTTTTTGTATTGAGGCACTCAAAAAATTAGAACGAGAGTAACCAAAGAAGGGCACATTTCGAAATTTGACTTGACACATATTAATAACATTGATAATTTTGCACATCTAACGGAGAAAAATACTCAGAGATTTTTGATACTTTTGTTTTTACGCCTTTTTAACGGTTTTTTGTAACAAATCCCGTTCATATTCTTTGAACGGATCTTTGAGGATGTAATGTTCGGTAGATTCTCCGTTGTTTTTATACTGATCTTTCAGGTTATTGTGTACTCACAGCAGGACGCAGTAATCCATTCCTCCAGTTCCTCACATCTTATATTTGAGTACAAACCAGTATTCACCGATACCTCTGTTTCTATCCTTAATGGTTATGAATTCAGGAGTGTAGGTATTGCACATGCGTTTTATGAGACACTTATACCTGGAAAACCAGCGATACCATTCAGAAAACTAATGGTTGGCGTTCCAGACGAGTTTGGTACCCAGATCACAGTTCTGTCTGCGACTTACAAAAAAGTATCCGGAAATCTCATGCCGCTCCAACGCGTTCGTGATGAAGTGGATGAGCGGATCGTACCCTCTGTTGCACCCATAGATGATTATGAAGCGGTGAGGTTTGGCGAGTATGTCATGATAGGTGATTTGCCTGTACAATCTGTTTTAGTTGCTCCCGTCAGATTCAGCTCAGGTGGTATCGAATTGCTTGAAAGCATTGTAGTACGGATTTCTTTTCCTCCTTCTAGTGGCAGGTTTGGTGAATTTGATCAGGTAGCTGCATTGACCGTGTTAAATTATCCGGTTGCAAGAAATTGGTACCGTCCCGCAACGCAGGGATTAAGAAAAGGTGGAGTTAAGAACAGTGTCTTGTCAGCAGGGAAATGGTTCAGGTTTGAGGCAACTGAGGAAGGAATCCACCGGATCACCTACCAGATGCTTGCCAGTTATGGGATAGCCGCGAGTGTTGACCCCCGTACCATAAAAATATATGGAAATGGTGGTTATGTAGTCAGTGAAGATA
>JAEXTR010000378.1 GCA_023406915.1 Bacteroidota bacterium | reverse complement strand
GTCTATATGCATGGCAGAAATCTGAACCTGGATAGCGAAGGCCTGTTTGGTCAGTTCTTCTTCGCACTGAATCCGGCACCAATCTATGATATTGAGTTCAGTCTTGGCGCAAGCTCACTCGATCTGGATTTCTCACGGATTGCCATCAGCAAGCTGAAGTTCGGAATGGGAGTATCCTCAGTAAAGATGAAACTTGGTGCCCCGCGTGAGGACCTCACCGAAGTGCGTATCGAAACCGGTGTATCCTCAGTCCATATCGAATTACCGAAGGATGTAGAGGCGCTGATCAGTACCGAAGTTGCCCTGTCCTCCCGTTCTTTTGAAGGTTTCAAAAGCGTCGGCAAAGGGGATTACAAAACCCCCAATTTTGACAACGCCCAGAAACGCATCATCATTGAACTGGAAGGTGCCCTGACCTCATTCAATGTGACCCGCTACTGATATACCCGCACTTCAATACCGGCGTCTGATGCCGAAACATTTTCTCCCCCCGTTTACCGGGGGGATTTTGTGTTAAACCAGACGATAGATAGGGGTGCTTGACATTAAGGCAATAGTTCTGTATTATCCTTAGGAAAATTTTTTACTTCTGCACGGGTTGCATCACCACATCACGGAGACACTATGTACTGGTTTCGTCTTCTTAAAAATTTGTTAGTCTGGAATGCCTGTATCATGGGGTTCTTTTTCTCTTTTCTCTTTCCTACTCTGGTTTTTTCACAAACTTACCCTTATATTTTTAACCCATCAACTGAATGGACAGCAGATTTTTCCTGGCCATTCGGACAATATCTTGAGGTTGCCGATGTCAATCGTGATGGTTGGAAAGATGTCTTTGTTGGGAATGAATATAATACCTATGTATATTTTGGGAAGGCTGATTATCCTGACAAGTATAACCCAAGCAAGATTTATCGGGGGAAGATGCTGAAACTTCTTGATTACAACGGCGACGGATTACAGGATATGGTTAGTCTGGAATATGTGTCAGAGTTTCCTACTACGGATTCATCTGCCCAGTTCTTGTATTATTATGGGAAACCCGGACCGGGGTTACTGTTTGCAGATGTTCCGGATCATGTAGTGAGACTTCATTACAGGAGGGTTCAACACAGCATGTTTGCCATTCCTTCTCCATGGAATGATGGGGTATTAAAGGGGGATTTCAATGATGATGGGAAGGAGGATATGTTGATCACCGCCACTAACTATGCCAGAGATAGCGGAAATGTTGGACCACTATACGAGGGAAAGTATTTTATCTACTTAGGAAGGGAAGTACCTCAATCGGTTCCCGATTTTACTTCTGCCAAACCACATAACAAAGCCGCTGAGGCTAAAGAACGATACTATGGATACTTTCATAGTGTTGGAGATATTAACGGCGATGGAGTTGATGATGTACTAATTGGATCTAATAGATTGGGAATATTTCCTCCGAATAATCAGTACTATGATTCACTCCACTATCTAATGATTTACTATGGTAGTCCCAATTTTGTATTCGGGCGTGAGAATTACTCCAGAAGATACATTACCGAAACCAATGAAAAACAATACTGGAGCGAATGGTTCAAACCGCCATTCAGTGTGTTGGATATAAACAGCGATGGAATTGGTGATCTGTGCAGTACACCATATCTAAATGATGGTACAAACAACTTTTCAATGAATGTGCACTACGGAAGACAAGGGGATTTGGATACAGTCCCGGATAACCGATTCCCAAAACCTAAAGAGGACTGGGCAATAAACGGTTCCGGATTTGATATCGGAGATATGAATGGTGATGGTTGGAGTGATTTTGTTTTTAAGGCCGGTAGACTGAAAACGACATTTATTCTTGGTGGGCCCTATGCTAAATGGTCAAATCATACGGGAGTCCGGGGATTTCAGTATACTAACTCCCCACCTACCCGAGCAATGGTATTTGATGATGTAAACAAGGATGGTGCCATGGAAGTCATTCTCATTGATCATATTATAAAAGATCTAAACTTTGGGGGTATCTTCATTTTAAGGGGGGATAAGAGATGGTTAGTTGATGTAAAAGATGAAGCAGAAATATTGAGCAAGAGCAAGGACATGGGGTTGAATATCTATCCGAATCCTTCAAACGGAGGTAGCAGGATTGTATATTATCCGGCAGGGTTTGGAGTTACAAGAATGACGGTGTATAATATCACCGGGGAAAGAATGTGTGAACTGATGAATGAGTACCGGCAACCGGAGAAGTCTGAAATCTATTTTAACCCTGCGGAATACGGATTGCCAGCCGGGGTATATTTTATCCGGATTGATCAGACAGACATTAATGGCAGGCATCATGCAGGCACCATCAAATACAGTTATATCAAGTGAGACTATTAGCCTACAGCGGTCCGTCGGTTAGCTGATCATCTGGTTCAGTTGATCAATTCCCTTGATCTGTATCAAAGGAATTGACTTCGCCATCTGGATCATTGACCCGTTACTTTGTTTTGATCTCTCTTTTCTTTATTTTGACTTCCGTTTATGAGTGAGGTCTGTGATGGACGAGAATACTGTTTTCTCGTATCGGTTCGTTTTTGAAAACGGTGATGTGTTTGAAACAACCATTACCCTAGATGAGCACCTGAGGTTAAAGAATTCCCCTTCTGTTGAGAAGCCAGATTGGGCACGGATGGAAAATTTCCGCTGCCCTCATTGTCCCTTACCCGAAGACACAGAATATTGCCCGCTTGCCATCGCACTCCCCGAACAGTTTTCCTTATTCAACCGATTCCCATCATACCAGGCGGTGAGGGTTTTTGTCCATACCAGAGCCCGCGATTACCAGAAAGAAACCGACCTTCAGTCAGGCGTATCAAGCCTGATGGGTATTCTGATGGTTTCATCAGGCTGCCCGCTGATGGGGAAACTGAAACCGATGCTCCGCTTTCATCTACCCTTTGCATCCCTAGAGGAAACCAGGGTGCGCGCCCTCTCAATCTACCTGCTTGCACAATACATAAAACTGCGACGAAGCGGTGAACCTGACTGGGATATGTCTGGTCTGATCAAAGTGTATGATGACATCAGGGATTTGAATATGAGCGTTGCAGATAAACTTCGATGCCTTCTGAAAAGTGATACCGGCATGAACTCACTAGTGATCCTGAACAACTTTGCGAATTACATCAGCTTTACGCTCGATGAAAAACTGCTCGATCACATTGAGGAAATAACAGCCGAATTCCTGCAATAAACTCTTTTTTGCTTTTCCTTGTTACCCTATGCAGATATCACATCGTTCCTGGTCTGTGATACCATGCTCAATACTATTTTTACCCAAAGAAACTGATACCGGTTATGAAAGAAAAAAGAAACATTCTCTATTTTTTGCTGAGCGCATTTTTCATATCAAATGCCTTACTTGCTGAATTTATCGGGGTCAAGATTTTTTCGCTCGAATCCACTTTCGGTTTCCATCCTGTACAATGGCAGATATTTGGAATAGAACTCTCATTCAATCTTACAGCCGGTGTTCTGTTGTGGCCGCTTGTTTTTATCTTCACGGATGTGATCAATGAGTACTATGGCAGAAAAGGGGTACGATTCCTCAGTTTTACCGCTGCAGGGCTGATCACCTATGCATACGGAATGGTATTTATTGCAATGGGATTATCACCGG
>JAEXTR010000048.1 GCA_023406915.1 Bacteroidota bacterium | reverse complement strand
TTTCTGTTTCAATGGATGCGTTGCAAGACATACCGGGACGCAGGTTTGGGTCCAAATCAATCAGCTTAATCTTAACCAGAAAATTCACTACTAGCACATAGGTAATCATACCAGAAGTAATGGCACTGTTCCCAATTTCTTTTACAACTCCACGAAACTCCTTATTCCCGAAAGCATCAATCTTTACCCGTGCAGTATCACCAATCGTAATATGAACTACATCATTTTCATCCACATTGACGATGGCTTCCATGCTGCGCAAGTCCGATACAGTCATGATATTTGTACCCTGACTGAATCCGCTTCCCAGCACTCTTTCACCGATTTCAACGTTCAGCTGAGTAACGGTACCATCCATAGGAGATATAATAGTGGTTTTGGATAATTGTTCCATCACTTCTTTCAATGATGCTTCTGCCTGTAGTACATTGGCCTCTGAAGACTCATAACTTGCCTGGCGCTGATCCAGCATACTCTTGGCAGTTTCCAGTTCTGCATCACTCGCAAGTCGTTTTGCATTCAGTTCTTTGATACGATTATAATCAGCTTTGACCTTGGTCAGTTCTGCAAGTGCCATTGCCCTTGCAGCCTTAGCTGCCTGCAAGTTTGCGGCAGCGCGGTCACGCTGTGCTGCGTATGCGTCACCTTTTATACGGATCAGTTGCTGACCCTTCACAACGCTCTGTCCATCTTTCACTGGGAGGGTAATAATTTCACCCGTCACTTCAGGAGTAATCACCACTTTAAACTCCGGCTCAATCGTACCCGTGGCAGTCACGGTTTCAGTGATCGAACGCTTGCTTACCTTCTCAGTCTGCACGGTGATAATCTCTTCCTTGCTGCCGCCAATAATAACCATGGCAATAATGATGACCAGCAAAAGACCAAGTCCGCCGAATATAAAGAGTTTTTTTCTTGATTTTTTATTCTTTGCCATTGTAATAACACTCCTTTAGTGCTTATTCGTACTGTTTTGAGTCTAAAACACCGATATAGTATTCCAGTCGTGAACGGAGTCTCATCAGTTCAAACTGGGAATTAATAAAATTCGTCTGTGCATTGAGATACTCTGAATTTGCTATCATGACGCTTAACAGCGTTGTACTGCCTAATGAATACTTCTCAGATTCAATTCGTCTGTTTTCTGTTGCTGAGAGTACATTCTTTCTGGCAACATCAGACTGTTTGTCCGCAGTCAGGATATCAAGATAAGTCTTCTGAATGTTTCTCTTGATTTCCCGCTCAAGATCACTTACCTGCAATTCATAGTTCTTTGCAGAAATCTCTGCCTGTTGCACACGGTTGGATATCTGCCATCCCTGAAACAGAGGATAGTTTAGCTGGAGTCCGATATTATATGTTTTCGTATCGAACAACTGTCCGATTTCTGGAGCACGAAGTCCAAAGCTCATAAAATTCGACAGTGTTGGGTAGTATGCACCCCGGGCGGCATCAGCCCCCTTGTATGCTGACTCAACGCCAAGTTTTGCGCTCCGGTAATCAGCACGGCTATTCAGGGCATTGCTGACCAGCTCGGTCAGATTCTTATCAGTGATATATGATTCATCAGTGGTATCCCGTACCTGATTCATCACCGATACATCTTCAAAGATGAACTCTTTCAGCACATCAAGCCCTAAATAAGAGAGGTATTCACTCTTACTGGTTTCCAGCAGATTCTGCGCCTTTAAAAGCTCCAGCTCTGCATTCCCTGTTTTAACCTGCTGAGAGTACACATCAGCTAGTGTAACAGAGCCAAGTGAATTTCTCGCTTCAATCGTTTCTAAATTTTTCTTATTCCACTTCAAATCTTCTTCGCGAACCTTTACCAGTTCCTGAAGATTCAGAATATTGTAATACCCGCTGATAGCCTGGAAGATGATATCTTCCTTCACCCTCTGCAGGGCCAGCTTCGCGGACTCAACCCCCTGTTTGCCAGCCTCAACTTGTGCGTAGTTGGCTAAGCCATCAAACAATACAAGATTTGAGTTGACAGCAGCAGAGTAAGTACGGCTTTCATTGGTGGAAGGGGGCAGGTTTATCAGCGCTCCGCCGATATTTACTGAACCACCCTGATCTTCTGACCGTGTCCAGTTCCAGCCAGCAGATACGTTAACAGACGGAAGCAGATTTCCGTATGCAGTCATCAGTGAAGATTCCTTCGAGGCGATATCATTCAGGGATTTCTGTACAGATGTGTTCCGGGTTAAAGCTATCTTTATGGATTTCTCCAGAGTGAGCACTTCCTGGGCCTGTAAGGACAGGGAGACTAGTCCGGTTAATAAAATGAGAAAGGCGATGTTCCTCATCGTCATATATTGCTCCGGTTTGGATAATTGATCAAAACTACAGTGTCAAATTACTGCTTTTTCATGAATAGATTTTGGTTACTACACCAGCGGAAGAATCGCAGGTTGAGCGGTATCTACCTCTGTTTTTCAGTATTCTGACTTAAATATCCCTCTATCAGTGCATCTTTATTCTCCAGCATATAGGTGTATGCTGCCTCGTATGTATTGGGTATCTCACCTTCAAGTATCGCAGCTTCAATAGCATCTTTTATTACACCAACCAGCTTCGAAGGCGGAAGCTTACACACCTCCATAATCGTCTCCCCACGAACTGGTGACTGAAAAGCCCTGAGAGCATCCTTCTCCCTCACTTCTACTACCCGCTCCATTACAAAATCATAGTTCGAGAGATACCGAGTAACCTTATGTGGATTCTTGCTGGTTATATCTGCTCGGCAAAGCACAATCAGATCATCAAGTTCTTCACCGGCTTCTACGATCAGGCGCCTGATGGCTGAATCGGTTACTTCCTCTTTCGCCAGTGCAATAGGACGCAGATGCAGCTTCACAAGCTTAGCTACATACTCAAGACGGTGCAATGGTAAACGAAGCCTGCGGAAGATCCCCCTCATCATCTTTGCCCCGACATCTTCGTGACCATGGAATGTCCACCCGATACCTTCATAGAATCGCTTGGTATTCGGTTTTGCGATATCGTGCACCAGTGCAGCGAACCGGAGCCACAGATTATCACTTACTTCAGCAAGATTATCAACAACCTGACAGGTATGATAGAACACATCTTTATGGTGATACTCCTGACGCTGCTCTACACCTCCCATCCGCGCCGCCTCAGGGAAAATAACCTCCAGAACGCCGGATTCAAAAAGAAGTATCAGCCCCACAGATGGTTTTGGTGATTCCAGTATTTTCAGGAATTCTGCAGAGATACGCTCAACAGAAACGATAGAGAGCCGTTCTTTCATTGCTGTTGCAGCAGCAACCACATCTGGATGCACACTAAATCCTAACTGGGACGCAAATCTGAATGCACGCATGATTCGCAGGGGATCATCATCAAAGGTAGCATACGGATCAAGTGGGGTCACTAATATTTTCTGAGCAATTGCGTCCACGCCATGAAAGGTATCAATCACTTCACCAAGTTCATCCGGCACAAGACTCAATGCAAGTGTGTTCACTGTGAAGTCACGGCGGGTTATGTCATCTTCAAAGCTTCCTGCCTCCACTTCCGGCTTTCTGGAGTCACGTGAATACGATTCCTTTCGCGCACCAACAAATTCAACATCAATACCCTTATAGACAAAATGCGCAGTACCAAACCGTTTGAAAAGATCAACACGTTTAACTTTAAGTTGCTTGGCACATGATTTTGCAAATTCGGGTCCATCACCTATCACCAGGATATCAACTTCCGATTTTTCACGCTCCAGCAGCAGGTCTCTGACATAACCGCCAACAATATATGCACGGTTGCCACTTTTGCTGACCAGCTGCGAACAGGCAGTGATAATGTCCATTATAACAGGATTAAGTTGTAACTGAGGAAGTAGATTCATGATAAGTATTTCTGATTAATAAAATATTGGAGCTGCACCATAAGGCGCAGGATCGCAGAAACAGTTTTGTTGCTTGCCACCGTGTTATGCCTGAAAAAACTGCTCGGTGCTATTTCCCTCTGGCAATGTATCCGTCTGATCCACAGATGATTACTGTGCCATCATTCAGAACTCGTAGTGAGGTAAGTACAACATACGCTCCTGCGCTCTGGATGTCCCAGGTTTTACCTCCATCTGTTGACTTAAGGATTTCGCCCTTATTACCAATTATGTAACCGGTCTTGTCATGGCTAAAGGTAACACCAACTAAACCAGAAAGGATATTACTTTTAATCTTTTTCCAGCTCTCACCACCATTGTCGGTAAAAAACATCCCTCCGGCGGCACCAACAATAAATCCCTTTTTCTCATCCAGAAACGCAATATCCCGGAGGTAGTCTTCGGTAAACCTTTCTGTCGACTCCCATTCATTGCCACCGTTATGGGTTACCAGAAGAGTTCCGTTTCTGCCCACGATGTAGCCTGTATTCTGATCAATAAAGGTGATTCCGTATAAAAACTCATTCACTACGCCTGTTACCTTAGTCCAGTTCTCACCCGCGTCTATTGTCTTGAGGATAGCACCACTGCTGCCGATCACAAAGCCTATCTTCTGCGTCAGGGGATAAAACCTGAAAAGGGTACTGTTCACAGGGGCCTTCATCTGTTTCCACTCTGTGCCCCCTGATTCCATCCTGAGCACAGTGCCGCGATCGCCCACGATGATACCAGTGCCGTCACTGAAAAAATTAATATCGTGCAGTCTGAGCGTATCAATTTTTATGAGAGCGGTATTGATAAGCAGGAGCGAGTCAGCCATCAATCCCTGATCAGTCAGTGAATGCCTTGTCCATGATG
>JAEXTR010000212.1 GCA_023406915.1 Bacteroidota bacterium | reverse complement strand
ACCAACTGGTTTGGTGTTCCTGCTGAAGATGTAGCAGGAACGATTCCCGCTTCAGTTGAATACTCGTTTTATGCAGGTGGTTTTGTCTATTTCATTGCGGTAATGTACACAATCGTTACTACCAAAGAGTATCCTCCGGACGATATTGAGGCGTTTGAAGCTGCTAAGAAAGAAAAAAGCGGATTTCTCCATGGTATAAATGAAGTCTTTCAATCCCTGATCACGATGCCACGCACTATGTCCCAATTGGCAGTCGTGCAGTTTTTCTCATGGTTCGCACTTTTTTCGATGTGGATATACACTACCCCGGCTGTAACAAAAAATGTTTTCAACGCACTCCCAACCGATGCTGATCAGACTGCCTACGTTGCTGGTGGTGACTGGGTGGGCGTTCTGTTTGCAGTATATAATGGGGTTGCAGCACTGGTTGCGTTTCTTATCCCCGTTATTGCAAAATATATCGGAAGAAAACGTGCGCATGCAGTCTGCCTGCTTATGGGAGGAATTGGTCTGCTTTCAATCTTCTTCATCCGGGACCAATATATGCTTCTACTTTCAATGGTAGGTGTTGGACTCGCCTGGGCATCAATTCTGTCCATGCCCTATGCAATTCTCGCTGGTGCGCTCCCCTCGAATAAGATGGGATTCTATATGGGTGTCTTTAACTTTTTTATCGTACTGCCACAGATAACAGCTGCTGCTATTCTTGGTTTTATTCTGAAGTATGTGTTTGGAAGTGAAGCGGTGTACGCTTTGGTATTAGGTGGTGTAGCGATGATGCTTGCTGCTGTGACCAGTGCCTTTTTTGTAGATGACGTCGACGATATTGTAAAATAACTGAATTTTCCGGGGCAGTTATCGTTCGTACTGCCCCGGGTTCCATCCCAAACTAACCTTTTACACTACCAAGTGTCAACCCGGACACAAGCCATTTGCTCAGGAAAAGAAAAATCGCCACAACAGGAATGCTTACTACTAAAGATGCGGCAGCATACAATCCCCACTCAGCAGTCATATTACTCTGAAATGATTTAAGACCTAACGGAAGCGTGTAAAGATCTGTATCCTGCAAAACCTGTGCAGCAACAATGTATTCTGACCATGCAGTCATAAATGAAAAAAGAGCTGTGATTACCAGTGCTGGAGCGGCAAGCGGCAGTATGATCTTATAAAAAGCCTGCCACTGCGAACAGCCGTCTATGCGGGCGCTTTCTTCCAGACTATATGGGATGGTATCGTAGTACCCCTTCATTTGCCAAATGCAGAATGGAAGTGCCGTTGCAGAATACACGATAATAATACCGAGATAGCTGTTCAGCAGATTCATTTTAATCAGCATGATGTACATCGGCAGCAATAGCATGGTAGCCGGAAACATCTGGGTGGTCAGTAACCCTAACATCCCGGTTTCCTTCCCGACAAACTTGAACCGAGACAATGCATAACCGGTTGTTGAAGCAAGTGCCACACCGGTAAAGGTTACCACACCCGATACTATGAAGGAATTCCATACCCAGAGCAGGAACGGACGATTGGTAAACAATTCTACATATGACCTGAAAGTTGCACCATCTGGAATGATGTCCAGAGAGGTAGAGAGAAGCTTATCACCCGGTCTGATGGAGATCGTGAAGACGTTGATAATCGGATACAGCATTATCAGCGTAAACGGAATCAGAAAGAGATAGATAAGAAAGTTGATGAGTTTTTTGTTCTTCTTCATAATTTCCTCAATACATTGATTCCGCAGCCTGCGTACGCTTAGTAAATACAATGTTAAATACAAACAGGATCAGGAAAATTACCATACTGAACGCAGCTGCGTATGCGAAATCATACATATTGAACGCTGCCTTATACACATACGAAACCAGAATATGGGTTGAATCGGAAGGCTCACCTGCATTACTTACCAGCCAGACTACATTGAGCTGATTGAATGTCCATATTGTTCCGAGGGTAATAGCCGGCACCATCACGGGCTTGATGAGCGGAATAGTAATGTGCCGTAATTTATGATACCATTTGGCACCATCAAGATCGGCTGCCTCATAGAGCTCGGTGGGAATGCTTTGCAGTGCACCCAAAGCAATGATCATCATAAACGGGAATCCAAGCCAGACATTCGTTGTAATTACCGCTATGAATGTTTCAACTGGAGAACCAAGCCAGTTGATGTTCTGCATACCAAATAATGAGCCTAAGACAGCGTTGATGGAGCCATATTCATAATTGAACATTCCCCGCCAGGTGAGTGCCACAATATACTGCGGGATTGCCCAGGGAAGAATGAGAAGGGTTCTGAAGACAGACTTGCCGGGTAAATCCCTGTTTAGCATCAGCGCAAGCGCAACACCAATTGTCACGTGAAAGAAGATATTTGCTACTGTCCAGATAAGTGTCTTTCCAAGAATCTCATAAAACCTGGGTTCAGAGAATACTTTCAGATATTGCTGTAGCCCGATAATACTCCAGTTATCTATATATGACAGATTCATGTTGGAGAATGATAGAATAACGTTGTAAACAAACGGATAAAGAATGACGGCGAGCATGATGGCGAATGCCGGGAGGGCTAAGATGTATGCAAATCCATCTTTACTGAGGTTTTTAAAAAAGAGATAAATGGTCTTTCGAATCCTGAAAATCATGAATGCAACCATACCTAACAATAGGACCTGAACCACTGCCCCCCAAACTCCGGGCTGTTGCTGTTCCCGCAACTGATTGATCTTCGTCTGTGCACTGGCTTGCATCTCTCTGGAAGCCTCTTCAATTTTATCCCGCGATAAGACCTGATTGCTTTTCAAAACCTTTTGATACACGGGGCGCATGGCATCCCATATTACACGCATCTCTGTTATTATCGGTATTGGTCTGCCATATTCAATCTGCTGTTTTGAATTAGAAAGAACGGGATCATTCAGGATCAGGGAGTCATTAACAATTGAAAGATGAGTTGGTATTGTCTTTACGGTCACTGAAGTCTGTAACTGCTTTTCCGGACTCAGCGCGAATTCTAAAAATGATTTGATGAGCTTCAGCTTTTCATCGCTGACGTTCACATTCACAGTGTACCCTTTTGCTGCAACCATTGGTGCGGCACGCTTCCCTGTTGTAGTAATCTCCGGTAACGGTGTGATCCCATAGTCAACGCCAGCATTACCATACCCTGCCCAGGACCAGTCCCCGTTGATGATCATAGCGGCTTTACCCTCCTTAAACAAGGTTTCTGCCACATCATAATCAGTTTCAGGAGGAATGATCTTGTATTCATTCCGAAGCTGCTGAAGAAAGCTTAGTGCATCCACCATCGCACGGTTTGCCAGAGTTGGGTTGTTATGTTGGTCAAAAACCCATCCCCCAAATCCAGTGTAAAACGGAATAAAGAAATAAGGTTCGGTGTAATTCCATACTAACCCGTACCTGTCTGTTTTACCGTCATTATTTTCATCAACAGTAAGCTTTTTGCCCAGTTCGACCAATTCTTTTTCGGTTGTTGGTGGGGTCTTGACAAATTTCTTATTATACACGAGGGTTAGGTGATTTCCCAGCTTATCCGCTATCATGAGAGGAACCTCTTTATAGCGGACTATCCCCTGCTCAGTGAACTGTTGAAAAAACGATTCCGGAAAAACCTCATTTAATGGACGTATGATATTCATTTCTGCAAAGATACCTACATTGTCCGATGGCGAATAGACCAGGTCTGGTCCCTCTCCACCCATTGCAGCAATTATATACCCAGAGCGCAGTTCTTCAGTTTCCTTAAAGAGGAGCGTTACTTTTACCCCGGGATGACTGGCTTCAAACTCCTTCAATTGCTGTTCAAAAACCTGGCGCTCTTCAACTCGCATCTGGTGCCAAATTACAATATCATTCGGATTCTCTTTTTTTGAGCAGGAGCTGAATACCAGTCCAAGCACCACAATCAGGAGAAGTTTTATTGATCTGCCATAAACTTGCTTCATCTGAATAATCTCATTCGAAGGCATTTCTCTCAGCATACTTGCCGGGAAGCAGCTAAGAAAATGCGCGGATAATTGTTGAACACGAAGTCAGTTAATCTTTTTGAACGTCTGGAATGGAAGAGACCATTACTGACAATTCATTTACAAATATACACAAACCGCAAATGATCTCAATAAGCAGACAGCCTTAATGTGACTTAGACTGACGGCTTTTTTGCAGAGTATGTATAAGTGGAAGCACTATTGCCCTCGGAAATAATTTCACTGAGTTTGCGAGAACCCTGTTCAGTAATCCCTCAATCCCGACACGCTTTCCTTTGATCATTGCTTGGTAGCCATATTCGGCAACTTTCTTTGAGTCTGGGACAGGCATAATGCGGAATAGTGGGCTCTTCCCCATCCCTGCAACCTCCTGAAATTCGCTCAGTGTCGGTCCGGGACACATTGCTGTAACCGTCACTCCGCTTCCTTTTAACTCCTGACTGAGGGCCTGTGAAAAACTGAGCACGTATGCTTTTGTTGCATAATATACTGCCATACCTGGCCCTGGCTGAAATGCTGCAGTGGAAGCTACATGCATGATTTTTCCGTACCCAATTCGCAACATATCAGCGAGAAATAGCTTCGTTATTATAGTTAACGATTGAACATGTAACCTGATCATTTCGTCGAGCTTCTCAGCCTCTGCATCTCTGAAATCATGCATATCACCAAAGCCGGCATTATTGACCAGGTAGTCAACATGAAGATTATGCACCTGCACAAACTGGTACAACCTGGCAGGAGCACCTTGCTCAGAGAGATCAATGGGGATACAAAAAACTGTTGCATTATACTCAGTTTGCAGGTGATCACTGAGACTTTGTAGCTTCTCACGACGCCTTGCTGCAAGAATTACCGTATGCCCGTTTCGGGCGGCTATCATAGCAAGTTCATATCCAATACCACTTGATGCGCCAGTGATAAGTATTGTTTTATTCATAGTTCTTCTTTTTAAGAACTCAACAAAAACCCATCTCGTACAGTTCTGAAAGCCGATCCAGTACACATAATTTGTTTTTAACTTTTGCCTCAAGGGAAAACATTGTATATTTGGGCAAAATGATTGCACCAACGCACAGAAAATGTCTGAATTCCGGAGTCTGAATTGTTAAAACTTTTAGTCATACCATCAATTGATATCCGCAATGGTAAAACTGTACGTGTTGTACAGGGAATCCCAGAGGTAGATTCAAAGGACTATGGCGATGATCCAGTAGAAACTGCAATGATGTGGAGAACTGAGAATGCAAGAATGCTCCATGTCGTTGACTTTGATGCCGCTCTTGATCTCGATAACAGGAATAAGCCACTGGTGGCTCAGATATGCAATGCCGTTGTTATACCCGTAGAATATACAGGTGGAATAAGAACGGTAGATGATGCCAAATGCTGTTTTGATATGGGCGTTTCTAGAATATCACTTTCAACAGTCGTGTTAAATGACCCCACCTCTTTTCATCAGATTTTTGAAAAATTCGGACCAAAAAAAATTGCCGTCAGCGTGGACGTGTTGGATGGTGAGGTTGTGGTAAGAGGCAGGCGGGACCGAACAGGACTCAATCCCATTACCTTCATTAAACAACTTAGGGATATGGGGGTGCAACGCGTCATCATTACTGATGTGAACCGGAATGGTATGCTATTGGGCCCAAATATTGAACTATCCCGATCTGCTGCACAGATTGGTGGAATAAAGGTTACTCACTCCGGTGGAGTAAGAAACAAGGACGAGCTCATGGATTTGCAGCACTACTATGATGAAGGCATTGATTCTGTAATCATTGGCAGGGCACTCTACGAAAATCGTTTCCCCTGTCAAAAATTGTGGCGAGTAGCCGAACAAGGAATTTTTTACTAGCACAACCTTCAGGAGGTAATATGAACGTTACATTCAACAAAATCCTGGTACCGATTGATTTTTCTGGTTTTAGCCGCAATGCTCTCCGCTATGCCATCCAGTTTGCTGAGCAGTTTCAGGCCTCCCTGCACCTGCTCTACGTGTCTGAACCAGTTATTTATCCTCCTGACTTTAGTATGGGACAAATAGCTGTTGCAGCCAGCACTCTGGAGATCGAAAAACAGGCAGCTACTGAATTAAAGAAACTGGCAGAAACAGAGATAGGAAACCGGATACCTTACACGGTAACTATCCGTGCCGGAAAACCATTCGTCGAGATTATTGAAGCCGCCAAAGAGGACGATGCGGACCTCATTATTATCTCCACACATGGTCATTCGGGAGTAGAACAAATCCTTTTTGGCAGCACGGCAGATAAAGTTGTGCGTAAATCACCATGCCCGGTTCTAACACTACGTGAACCGATAAAAGGATTTGACTATAAAAGAAGTGTCTGAAGAGTAACCGGAAGGAAGCTTTTAGCTCTTTCTTTGAAGGACGTAATCAACTAGTGCAATGAGATCATCTTTTGACTGCGATTCTGGTAAAACACCCAGTGATTCTTTTGCTTTTTCACCGATACATATAGCTGTCTGCCTGGCAGCCTGGATACCACCCCGCTCAATAACGAAACGAATCACTTCTTTCACAGAATCGGAGTCTTTACTGTTGTTTTTGATCAGCTTTTTGATCTTCGTAACCGTTCCGGAATCAGAGTTGTTCATGGCATAGATTAAGGGGAGAGTTATCTTTTTTTCCTTGATATCACCCCCAATAGGCTTTCCAAAAAGCTTTGTAGAACCCTCATAATCCAGGATATCATCAATAATTTGAAACGCCAGCCCAAGATTCGCTCCGTAGGTGCTTAGCGCCTTGAAATAAGCCGGGTCCTCAGTGGCGCTTTTTGCACCAATGCCGCAGCATGTCTCAATAAGTGAACCAGTCTTTTCAGCGATAATCTTGAAATATGTTGCTTCGTCAATATCCAGTTTTCTTGTTTTCTGAATCTGAAGCAGTTCTCCCTCTGCCATTCTTCTTACAGAATCAGTTATTATCTCAAGGAAATCATAATCCTTTGAGGATACTGCAACCATCAATCCGCGCGAGAGCAGATAATCCCCCATCAAAACAGCGGCCTTGTTTTTCCATACAGCATTTATCGAGGGAAATCCCCTTCTCTTGTCGGAGGCATCCACTACATCATCATGCACCAATGTTGCAGTATGAAGTAACTCAACCAACACCGAACCACGGTACGTTCTTTCCGTGCTGCCTCCACACGCCTTCGCAGAAAGAATAACAAGAAGTGGGCGGATTTTCTTTCCTTTTTGCTTTAAGATATACTTGGCGATGAGGTCAACGAGGGCGACATTCGAGGTCAGACTGCCTTTAAAGAAAACTGAAAACTCTTTTAGTTCTTTGGCAATCCGTTTATTGATATCCGAAATAGTTGAGGAATTCAAGATTTTTTCACGGAAATTTGAGATACAATGATACTTATTTCATACAAAAGGAACAACGGTATGGATAAAACAATTTGCCCCACCGGATCAGTTCCTGGTGAAAAAACCGCCGCCATAATCAAAAGTATTACAATTGCGTGCTTTCTGTATTTCCGCATGAATTGAGGAGTTAAAATTCCGAGTTTGGAAAGGAAGAATGAAAGCATTGGTAACTCGAAAATGAGTCCGGCACCCAGAATAACACTGAAAAAGATGGTGACATATTCATCCATCGCAAATTCATTCTTAATGTACGTCCAGCCAAAGTCTGCAGCAAATTTCAATGTCATTGGCAGCATTATAAAATAGGCGAACGCAATACCAGCAGCAAAACACAGAGTGGAAAACACAACAATCGCCACAATGTACTTCCGCTCACTGCTTCGAAGGGCAGGTGATACAAATTTCCATAACTGATAAAAGATGTTCGGAATGCTCAGGATGATACCGCTGATAATAGCAACTTCAAAATAGAGCATCACCTGACCAAAGGGACGGAGGTTCTGGAGAGTAAGATTCAGATCAATGGCGGGCTTCAGCAATACTACTTCGACCAGGTAACTCACCGCAGAGAGTGAGACTGCAAGTCCGATGAGTACCCCTAATAACATATACCGAAGCCGATGAGTCAGTTCCTCGAGGTGATCGATGAATGACATCTCGGCTTCGGTATCAGAATCGTGTGCTGCTTTTTTCAGCCGTTTTCTGAATAGTGCCATTTACATGAGCATTACAGCTTAAACAGTGGAAAACCGGCACATAATGTTTTTACTTTTTCCTTTACCTGCTCCAATCTTACATCGTCTGCATGATTGTTGATTGCCTCATCAATCAGGCTGGCAATAACCTTCATATCAGCTTCACCCATTCCGCGGGTGGTTGCAGCAGGTGTACCAATTCGGATACCACTGGTAACAAAAGGACTGAGCGGATCAAACGGCACCATATTCTTATTAACGGTAATACCGGCCTTACCAAGAACTAACTCAGCAGCTTTTCCGGTTATACCTTTATTGGTAAGATCAACCAGCATCAGATGGTTATCGGTACCACCTGAGATGATTGAAAATCCATAACCAACAAGACCTTCAGCAAGTGCTTTTGCATTTGCCGCCACTCTCGTAACATAGTCGCCAAAAGAATCCTGAAGCGCTTCTCCAAAGGCTACAGCTTTCGCCATAATGATATGCATCAGCGGACCTCCCTGGATACCAGGCATCACAGTTCCGTCAATCAGTTCTGACATCATCTTGACTCTGCCGGTCTTTGGAGCGGTGAGTCCAAATGGATTCTCATAATCTTTACCCATCAGGATGATACCACCGCGGGGACCGCGTAAAGTCTTATGGGTAGTTGATGTTACCACATGGCAGTGCGGAACAGGATTGTTCAGCAAACCCTTAGCGATCAATCCAGCTGGGTGCGCCATATCTGTAACGAAGAATGCGCCAATTGAATCAGCAATCTGCCTGATCGTCGCATAATCCCAATCACGGGAATAGGCTGAACCACCTGCGATGATCATCTTTGGCTTTTCTTTTTTAGCAAGATCTTCAATCTGGTTATAATCAAGTTGTCCGGTTTCTTTGCTCAGTGTATAACTGATAGCACGGTACAACTTACCGGAGAAGTTCACCGGTGAACCATGCGTGAGGTGACCTCCATGTGCAAGGCTCAATCCAAGGAAGGTATCACCAGGATTCAGCAAAGTCATAAACACAGCCATATTGGCTTGAGATCCGCTGTGAGGCTGGACATTTGCGTACTCTGCGCCAAAAAGCTTTTTGATTCTTTCAATCGCCAGATTTTCAGCCATATCTACATATTCACAGCCGCCATAGTAACGCTTTCCGGGATACCCCTCAGCATACTTGTTGGTAAGTACAGAGCCGGCAGCTTCTAAAACTGCCGGGCTCGCAAAATTTTCAGATGCAATCAGTTCGAGTTTATCAGTCTGACGTGATAATTCTTTCTCAAGTACTGCTGCTATTTCTGGATCTGATGTTTTAAGATAACTCATACTATTCTCTATTAAGGTACGGTAATTGATCTGCCAATCCATCCTACACAGGTAATGGAAAGGGTTTGACCGGACTTGTAGCTTCTGAAGAAGTAGTCTTCTTTTGTAGGTCCGGCACCTGCAATCTGTCCTGCACGTTCTCTGGCAGCCGTAAGTGAAGGTTCAATGCTTGCTGCACGGGAATAGGTCTGTGATGCGAGCAAATAAATGAGTTTTCTCTGAAAATCATCACCGCAGCTTCTGGCAGACTCTTCATAAAGCTGTCCTTCGTAGAATACTGGTACGCCCCAGGTCTTGCCACTCTTATCATAAGCGATGTTGAATTCATTTCTGGCAGCTGCGAATTGTCCTCTTTCCTTCAGAATGATACCGATATTCAGGTTATGCTCCTTCTTATCTGGCTCCATCTTTACCAGTTGACGATAGGCATCGAGTGCTTTGTCAGTCTGATCAAGTTTATGATACACAGTTGCCAGCTGGTTAAGATAAATGCTTTCTTCAGGTTTTGCCTTTACAAGGAACTCAAGTGGCTCAACAGCCTTCTCAAATTCCTGGGCTCTCAGGCAGAGTCTTGCATATTTCCATGCCTTTGCTGGGTTCTCTTTGTCAAGGTCCCAGGTTCGGCGGGTCAGTGTAATCAGCTCTTCAATATTTTCGACTAGCTTTTCCTGCTCAGCAACCCATACAGGATTATCTGGTTCGCGCTCAGCAAGGAATACAAAAAGATCAAGCGCCTTGGTCTTATAGTCATCACTGTTTACCGCCAGTTCTTTGTAATACTGTCCGAGGCGGGAAAGATGATAGGAAGAAAGTGTCGAATCCATATCAAATGCCTTTTCGTACTCAGCAATCACAGTTGCAGTGTCACCAAGCCCCCAAAAGTCAACGATAAGGGATTTCCTTGCCTGGAAATAATTCTTTCTTTCAGCAAAATGCTCCATACCCATGTTATAGATTTCATGCATATGGTTTGCATACTCTTTCTTCTTCTCTACATCAGCGTTGGTACTATCGTGATTAAACCAAAGGATATCTTCCATCTTGAAGTAGATCCATTTAGCAAACTTCTTAGGATCAAGCTGAAGTACACGGAATCCGTGAGGAAGGGCACTCTCATAATCCTTGTTCTTGTGGAACTCAGAGAAAAGACTGTACTCAATTGTGGCACTATCAGCCTGTGCCATAGCAGCTGGTGAGAGCAGCAATGTGAATACGGCTATAACACCGATATATTTCATTAAAGATTTCACTGTAGTATCCTTTCCTAAGTAATCTTTAGTTTTCTTGTCTTATAAACCAAAACTCTCCAAAACTTATGCCGATCCCGAATTTTATGATATTTTCGGATAAAAGCCCGGAATCAGTTGTTCCGCGATGGGCATACTGTAGTGAAAAGTCTACACTGTTGTCCATTCCCAGAGGAACTGACATTCCCACAGCAGCTGTTAGCTGACTGATTCCAGTACCCCTGATTTTGAAAGGTGTTTGTTCATAACTTACACTAGCCCGGTACCGGATTGGTTCCCGGTTATACTGTAATTCTTTTCTGTCAAAATACTCTGCACCCACACTTATTTTGTAGGCATTCTGCAAGTCCGGAGATGATGCATTAGTAAACCGGTAATCCTCCCAGGGCTGGAACATATAGTCAATGTTAACCTGGGTACTTCCGCCAACTAAAAACTGCGTACCCGCAATCAGGCGCATCGGCAGCTTCATCGTTGTACCCGCCTCCGTAACAGTATCGGAGGTATAATAAGATGAATATGATACCAGTGAATCAGCATCCAGCGTCACGCCTGGTTGGAATGTTACGCCGAGACGCCAATCCGAAAAGTCTTTCCAGCCTTCAGCTGAGAGTACTGGTGAGATAAGTCCCAGTGTAGTCCCAAATCCTCTTCCCTTCCTGATCTGAGAAAAGGAAGCAGAGAAACGATTCACATCATCGAACAGGACATCCGAGGAGTAATTAAACTGACCGGAATAATAATCGAGCGTAGCTCCGAAAGCAATATTGAACGGAAGCCGGATAGCGGCTGCAAAATAAAACTGTGCAAGTCCGCCTTCACCACTGAATTCAGTAGTATAATTGCCAGATGAATCAACCGCGTCCCGGGTATAGACCTGCGAATCATATCTCAGGGTGCTGTAGGGTCTTAGACCTACAAGGGTACTCAATCCTAGAGTTGTGCTGATGGGGAAACCGAATGCTGCACCAGTGAAAGAACCGGACGTCAGGAAATCCGTTTCATTACCATCACTCCACATCGTACCGGCAACAGAACCGCCAAGCTCGAACCGTGTAGCAACCAGATACGAAAATGAAGCAGGATTCAGCACTGAAAGATAACCTCTCTCTGTTGAGGCAATACCAAATTCACCGAGTGCCATGCCACGCACTGAAGCAGCATAGTTCGGAATACCAATTCCGCTTCGTGAATAGATAGAAGCTTCCTGCGCAAAAACGCTGCATGATACCATTAAAAAAAGAACGGCTATTAAAATATTTTTCATTGTTCTCCCCCTACAGCTTCAGTTTCGAGTAAGAAATTACAAGGTTTGGCCGCTTGGCATACTCAGCCTTGCTGCTTTTCAGGAAGAATTTTGCTGTACCTTCAGACTGTCCATTTGCCGAAATCAGCACACCATTATTGGCTGTACCAACCAGTTTCGTGACGATTGCCGTCACATCTCCGGTATACACTCCCTTGCTGTAGGAAAGTGTACCCATCGAATTTACTTCAATGCTGACGGTAGAATCTCCTGTCAGTGAAGTAATATAAAATACATCAATTGCATTTTTCCCAATGGTACCATTCTGTGACTTAAGTGTGTCGGCTGTAAGCGTAAGGGTAGCTTTATTGATTACAATATGCTTTGGAAGTCTGGTGAGGTCAAAATAAAGACGGGACGCTACAGTCACGCCTGCCCTCACAACGATTTCATCATTTGCCAGAACAGGTACTGCTCCTTCAACGGTGTGTACATCTGCAAATGAATAGAATGTTATCGTTGTATCTACTTTTCCATCAATTTTTTTCAGGCGAACTTCAATCCGTGGGTTGCTCGTAGTTGCGCTGGAACTGTATGCCTGGAATCCCATAATTTTTGGCGAAGGAACTGACATACGCAGCAGCATCCCGTAGTTTTTGTAGGCAATGGTATCATAGTTATTCTTAATCCACTGCATTACAATAGCTGTATCTACCAGAAATGTGTAAAGAGAATCAGGGGCATTCTTTTGAGTCAGGATATCCTTACTCTGATTATAGGCAGGAATACTGTCTGACCGGACCTTTAAAAAGTCCCAGTTTTCAGTAATCTCGTGTCCCTGAACTGCGTAGGTTGGAAATACTGCATTCGTATCACCGTAGGTATAACGCGGCAGGAAGACAATTTTCGCACTCTCAATCTTGAAACTGTCTTTCTGAATGGCATCCTTGAATGAACTTGGAAGGTTCATCAGGTATTTTACAATGATCTTTGCATCAACACCATCATACTGCCCTAACAGTATACGGTCGGTTGATCCAAGCTGTATAATCCTCTTGAAAGAATATGACTGCTGGGGTAGCGAGTCATTGACAGAAGAAATATTTGTTATGATTAACTGGTCCTGTTCGAGTAAACCCGTTCCAAGCGTGGAGGGGTCATCACTGCAGGCACTCAGCAGAAACAGAGACAGGATACTGAATGCGTGTACGATTTTTCGGATCAAGAAAGCTCCTTTTGAATGATCTGATAAACCTCAGAAAAATTACCGGCAACAAAGTTGGGCAAAATCTTCTGATTGTGCAATGCAGAAAATGTAGCTTCACCGTGGCCTGTTTTGATTAAAATGGTACGAACTCCGGCATGATATCCCGCTTCGATATCCAGTTGCTTGTCGCCGATCATATATGAATCCGCTAAAGATACTGACTCCTGCTGTGCAGCATTCAGAATCATCTGGGGGGATGGTTTACGGCATTGGACTTCTTCGGGGGTGCTGAACAGAGGGTGATGAGGACAATAACAGAAACGGTCAACCGAAACGCCGTAAGCGCCTAAAAGCTGGTTCACCCTTTCATTAACCAGATCAACCTGATCGCGTGTCATAATTCCGCGGGAAATGCCTGATTGATTGGATACCACAATCAGCATGAATCCCAGTTCATTTTTGATGCGCGCCAGGTTTTCACCCACCCCGTCAAGTAAGGTGACCTGAGCGGGATCAGTAACAAAACCAGGATCATAATTAATCGTGCCGTCACGATCGAGAAACAGTGCCCGGTTCATTCTTTGTTACTTAACACCTTCTTGTACAGGTCGACATACATCTTAGCAGATGACTGCCAGGTGAAATCAACTCTCATACCATTGCGCATAATCTTTTGCCATGTACCCTGATCATGGAACACTTTCACTGCACGCTGCACTTCTTTAACCAGCGCATCCGTGGTGTATTCCTTGAACACAAATCCGGTACCTTCGTTGGTTTTTGGATTAAACTTTATAACCGTGTCAGCCAGTCCGCCTGTTTCGCGAACAATCGGAACGCTGCCATAGGCAAGACTGTACATTTGATTAAGACCGCACGGTTCATATTTAGACGGCATAAGGAACATATCAGTTCCTGCCTCAATCAAATGAGCGAGCTCATCACTGAATCCCAGGAAGCACGCAAACTTATCAGGATACTTTGACGCCAGCTTCTCGAAAGCTTGGTGATACTTGCGGTCACCAGTACCGAGCAATATCAGTTGTATATCCATTTTCATCAATTCAGGAAATGACTGAGTAATCAGGTCCATTCCCTTAAAATCAGAAAGTCTGGAAATCACCCCAATTACTGGTACGTCTTCCCTGAATTGCAGACCAAATCGCTCAAGCAGTAGCTCTTTATTTGCCGTCTTGTTCTCAATATTTTTGATGCTGTATTTTTTCGGAATATATTTATCCCGTTCAGGATTCCATACCTGATCATCAATTCCGTTCAGTACACCATAAAAATCGTTTTTGCGCTTTGCCAGAAATGGTTTCAAACCATCGGTGATCTCATCCTCTTTCAGTACCTGCCTTACATAACCGTCGCTGACTGTATTCACTGCATCCGCAAAGAGAACACCCCCTTTAACGAAATTCAGTTTGTTGTTATGCAGCAAGTATTTTTCTGAACCATACTTTTTATCAAGCCCGGTCTTTGCAAACGAAGCTGCCGGGAACACTTCCTGCTCAGAAAAGTTATGAATTGTATACAATACCCTGAAATGGGAAAGCAAGGGGTCATTCGCATACATGGTCTTGAGGTATACCGGGATAAGACCGCATTGCCAGTCATTCACGTGAATAATGTCTGGCGTCCAGCCAAGCTTTTGTAGCAAAGAAAATACGGATTTGGAGAAGAAAATGAACCGCTCGTCATTATCAGGATAATTTTTTCCTACAAGCGGATCGTAATACAGACTCTTGCGGCTGCCAAAGTATTCATGATTATCTAAAAAGTAAATCTGCACCCGCACTTTTGGTGAAGGCAGAAATGAAGATCGTACAGAAAATACTACTTCTCTCCCTGCTATATCAACACTGAGGTCTTTTAATCTGACGACGTCATGTATCTTATACTTTCTGCTGTCAATTGCTCCATATTTCGGAACGATAATTCTTACTTCATGACCAATTTCAGTCAGTTTCTGCGGAAGAGCAGCTGAAACGTCTGCCACACCTCCGGTTTTAACAAATGGATATAATTCAGACGCTATGAAAAGGATCTTCAGTTTTTTACTTGGAGCCATTTTTAGTCAAATCCTATTTATTTGCATCCACAAAAATAAGCAATTTTTGGAGGCTATCATAGGAGAATTGAAATTAAATTCATTGATTAAATCTTACTTTTTTGCACCCAGTGCACCGTTCGTCAATCGTTTGTATTCCTCATATTCCCGTGAATACCGTATATTTGAAGTGCAAACATTCACCTTTCAGGAAGACAATGCTCATATCAAAACACAAGCTGTTTTTGTTCGTCTCATCCATTATCGTTATCGCATACTTCTTTGGGGGCTGCTCTGCAACCCCAACAAGCGATCGTTTTGGTAAATACAAAGGCGATCAGCAGGAAGAAGGTTCATCATTGCAGGAAACATTTGAAATGGCAAAGTTTCCGGTAAAACTCTCCCTGCCACCTGAACCAGCGTTCCTCCCACGGGGTACTGCCGGCGCTCATGACGGTTTCTGGCTGACCTACCAGGATGATCCACTGAATCGTATCGATGTGAACAAAGTCAAAAAAAACGGCTTTAGGGTACTGGTAAAAACCACAAAAAATAGTGAAGAAGCAGACAGTCTTAAAAGTTACCTCTATTTCATGAGCGGCAGACAAAGCTCCTATGTCGATTATGATCCCCCACTCTATAAGATTAAGCTTGGTGACTATACAAAGCAGTCAAATGCACGTGATGCACTCCATTTCGTTTCTCAGCTGGGATTCAAAAACGCAATCGTCATCTCTGACTCAATACTTGTCACGGTAAAACAATGAGAACCGCTATCACTAATGCATCCCAGATCGTTACGGTGGATACTTCCGGTAAAAACGAGAAGCGGGGCGCTGAAATGGGAGTCGTCACCCCTCTACAGGATCATGCCATCATTATTGAATCAGGAAAAATTGCTGATATCATCCCTTCTCGGTCAATCCGAAAAGCCAAACCAGACAACAAGATTGATGTCAAAGGTCAGACGGTTCTGCCAGGGATAGTTGAGGCCCATACTCACGCAGTCTTTGCTGGCTCACGCGCCAATGAGTTCAGAATGAAACTCAACGGTGCCACCTATGATCAGATCGCAGCGGCGGGTGGTGGAATCAATACTACGGTTGCATCGGTACGCACCGCCTCGGTTGCTTCTTTGTTCAAACACTCCCAAAAGATTGTTCAAAAATTTATCACACAGGGTGTGACTACCCTTGAAATCAAATCCGGCTACGGGCTTGATGCAGAAAACGAACTAAAGATACTCTCGGTCATCGCAAAACTCCGCAGAAGCTCCCCCATAGAGATTATCGCTACTTTTCTGGGTGCTCACACTATCCCAAAAGAATTCAAAACGAAGCGAAGCGAATATCTTGACCAGATTATCAATTCTATGCTTCCTTCTGTTGCATACGGAAAACTCGCAGAATTCTGCGATGGTTTTTGCGAAACCTCTGCATTTACCCCGAAAGAAATTGATGCAGTCTTTGCTGCTGCACAGGAAGTTGGATTGAAACTCAAACTTCATACCGATCAGTTCAACAGTATTGGCGGACTCGAGGTGGCACTGAAAAGAAATGCCATTAGTGTGGATCACCTTGAAGTTTTACCTGAGGAAAAGGTACCTGCACTGGCTTCATCCTCCACCGTTAGCGTCCTTCTGCCAGGAGTCTCATACTTCCTTCGCTACAATTATGCCCCGGCAAGGAAGCTTATTGAACATAATGGGCTGGTCTCCCTCGCTATCGATTATAATCCCGGTTCTTCCCATATAAGCAATATCTATCTCATCATGTCCCTTGCCGCTATGAATATGGGCATGACGCCTGAGGAAGTTCTGTCTGCATACACCATCAATGCAGCACGGTCGGTTGACCGCCATCTTGCAAAAGGAAGTATCGAGATTGGTAAGGATGCAGATTTTGCAATTCTGGATTACCCTGATTATTCTGGAATTTTCTATCACCCTGGTGAGAATGCCTGCTCCATGACCATTGCACGTGGTGAGATCATTCATCATCAATCTCCTAATTGACCATCACTTACAAATATAGGTTCTACTATGAAAACATTGTTGATCTGGCTTGTCGGCTGGATACTTGTATCTGCACAGGTTAAAACCGGAATAGAGGTGCTTCGTAACGACTCCTTTTCTGCCCTGAAAGGTAAAAAAGTGGGTCTCGTAACCAATGCAACTGCGGTTGATAAACATATCGTATCCACTATTGACATCCTTTTTGCTGAAAAATCCTGCACGCTCACTGCCCTCTTCGGTCCTGAACATGGGGCTCGGGGTGAATACGCTGCGGGAGATCATGTTGGCAATTATACAGACGATATCACAGGTGTACCGGTGTATTCACTCTACGGAAAAACCAGAAAACCTGATGCAGATATGCTGAAAAATGTAGATGTGATCGTCTTTGATATTCAGGATATCGGCTCTAGGTCCTACACCTATATCAGCACACTTGGTCTGGTGATGGAAGCTGCTGCTGAATTGAATAAAGAGGTAGTTGTTCTTGACCGTCCCAACCCTCTCGGCGGTTTGCGTATCGAAGGAAATCTTGTTGAAGAACGATTCCACTCATTTGTCAGTCAGTTTTCAATTCCCTACCTCCATGGACTTACTGTTGGTGAACTGGCACTGCTCCTCAATGGAGAAAAACTGCTCGAAAAAGGCGTCCAGTGTAAGCTAACGGTCATTCCAATGGAAGGATGGAAACGTTCAATGCGGTTCAAGGATACTGGTCTGCCATGGATTCTTACCTCCCAACATATCCCCTATCAGGATTCCCCTTTCTACTATCCTGTAACCGGAATACTTGGTGAATTAGGCGTCATTTCAGAAGGCGTTGGCTATACTATTCCATTCCAGGTCTTTGCGGCAGAGTGGATAAAGAGTAACGAACTGGCAGATGCTATGAACGGACTTGGTCTCGAAGGCGTTATCTTCCGTCCCATCACCTTTAAACCTTTTTATGGAGCGCACAAGGATAAAACACTTCACGGAGTTCAGGTTTTTATCACCGATGAAACAAAGGTAAATCTCATGGCGTTGCAGTTCCGCTTCATGGAAGTGCACCATAAACTCCATCCGGATAAAGACCCATTTAAGCTCTGCAACCCAACAAGGATTTCTATGTTCGATAAGGTATGCGGCACGGATAAGGTTCGTAAAATGTTTACCGAGCGGATGAGCTTTTCTGATATCGAGGCGTTTTTGAATAAGGATGTTGAGAGCTTCCGTATAATAAGTAAGAAATACTACCTGTACGACTAAAAACTAGTTGCTAAAGCTATGAAAAACCCCTGTCAGGATGAGATAACACATCCGGACAGGGGTTTTCTTTTAATTTCTTTCTTTGCTCACTGGCTTTTCTGCCAGCCCAGCGGTTGCATAGTCAAAAATAAGATCGGTAACAGCCCAGCGGGGAGGCAGGTCAATCAGTTCAGGGAAGTAGCGAAACTCTTCCGCATACTGAAGGGGTACAGGTGTTCCGTATGAAAACACCTTATTTGAATCGGTATCATAATAGAGCCACAGCCTGTACTTTGCCGGTTCTATTCCGGTAAAGCTGAATTTTCCCCCTTGCCCAATGGGGATTGAGTAAGTATGGCTCCGGTCAGTAAACTTTTCAAGCACAAGTCTTGGATTGCGGCTGTAATCAACATTGGTAACTGAACCGCTTAATCCGGTAAAATCAAGATCACTAAGAGTTCTGAACCTTGTTGAGTAAACTGTGTCCCTGAAATTACCTGCAACATCTTTCATAATCCTATAGCTGACCCTCAAAAGATATTCCATACGGGGTGCAAGCACCGTGTCAATGGTTATACGGAACGATGCATCATCCAGTTGCCGCACGGTAAATGGGTGCTTCTTCTTCGATGTGTCTGTAATCGAAATGTTACTTGCCAGATACCTCTGATCAAATCCGTCATCAACCAGCACATCAATGTATGCCCCTCTGAGGGGAAAACCCATCGCTGGTTTAGGTTCAGTGCCTATCACAAGCGGAGCACTGGTATCAGGCCTTTCGCTCACTGTCAGTGCTACTGACTGATTCAGGGAATAGTTCTTTGCCTGATCCATCAGTGTATCACAATGCAGATAATAATTCAACCCTGGCGGCAGTGAATCCTTTAACGCCAGAAAAAATTCCTTTTCTTTCCCCCGACCTTTGAAGGCATATATTGGAATAAATACTTCTCCCGAGGTGGAATCAATAATCGAAAAGCGCTCACTCTTTATCACAGACGAATCGGGTTTTTCTGAAAGCGTAATAAAAATGTGCCGGGAGTCAGTCATGATTGCATTCTGGAAAACGGGAGGAATGGTATCGAACTTGCTCAGATAAAAATGAACTGCCTGCTGTACACTGTCCTCTGCAGAAAGGGTGAATTTGCCGGAAGGTATTCCGATTTCATCTTGTTCTTGCTTATAGATCAGGTCTTTAAACTCATCACGCACTGCAAATACAGTGTACTCCCCGTCCCTCAAACCAGAAAATGTGTAATCACCTTTCTCCCCTGCCTGAGAAATATAATCAGGCTTTCTCAACAGCGGAGCAGCAGAGTCTGGATGATCCCTGAAAGCAAACAGCATCACACCACTCGGTTTCTCCGAATACACTTTTCCGGTAATAACACCGTTATCAATCTTATCGCCAGTCGAGAATCGGAAAGTATACGAGTTTGCCATGCGGTTATTATTGTTGTAATCAACCACATCAGTACCAACAGTGATAGTATATGTATAACCCTGCTTCAGCGGACCAGGGAAATACACCTTCACCGACGTTCCGCTGAAATCTGTTTCAAGCGTACCGTCAACAGCCGGAGAAATAAATATCGATTCACGGAGTGTTCTGTTCTGAATATACTCAGAAAACTCCAGCTCAAAGTATTCTTCCTGATAACCAATAGTACCATCAGCCGGATATACAGCAACGATTTCCGGTGGTATGGTATCTGCCGGCCCGCCAGTGGGTGGTAACTGATTTGCACATCCTGCCAGAAAAACGAGGGAGCAGAAAAGGATTACTTTCTTGAATTGAGCCATCGGTGGTATTCCCGTGCTTTCAGCAGGTGTTCTCCATACGTCTCAGAGAAATTATGCCTTCCGTTTGAATCAGCCACAAAAAACAGATAATTATGCTCTCTGGGATACAATGCTGCAATGATGGCATTCCTCCCCGGATTATTGATCGGTCCAGGTGGCAATCCTGCGTATTTATAAGTGTTGTAGGGGGATTCAATCTCAAGGTCTCTGTGCAGCAGTCTTCTGTATCCACCCAGGATGTATGCAATCGTGGGATCAGCCTGCAGTTTCATATTTTTCTTCAAACGGTTATGATACACTCCACTGATCGTTGTCATCTCAGTGGTATCAATGGTTTCTCCTGCAATGATGGAAGCCATCGTCATAATATCATGGGGTACAAATCCCAGTTCAATCGCTCTTGCCTGAAGCTTCTCATCAAAGAATGCAGAAAACTCCTTCCACATGGTCTGAAGAATCACTTCCGGCCGCTCGTGCGGATAGAAACTGTAGCTCATGGGTAGAAGGTAACCCTCCAGATTTGGTACTCTTGCCTGGATCGAGTCCAGAAAAACTCTGTCGGTTATCAGTTGTTTCAACTTTGCGCTGTCAGTCTGTAGTATAGCAACTGTGCGTGCAATCAGGTTGCGGGTGCTCATCCCTCCGTAAATAAGCAGCTTTCTTTTTTCTATTGATTTCCCTTCAGTCAGC
>JAEXTR010000144.1 GCA_023406915.1 Bacteroidota bacterium | reverse complement strand
GGTGTTTGCCTGTGACATTCTTCGGGAGACGACACCAGCAATCGCAGTATACATCTTTACGGCGAAATGACCGTGGGCTTTCAGGATATCGGTGAAATCTTCTTTGGAAATTGCGAAAATTGTTGAGAGTAGTAGCGCACGGGCTGACGTAGAGTGCGGTGAGTCATCCATAAGGGCTCCCTCACCAAGGAAGTCATATTTGCTGAAGAAGGAGAGTCTTTTCTCTTCTCCGAAAGCAGTCTTTTTATATAATTCGACATCTCCATCATAGATCAAGAATACAAACCTGCGGGGATTGTTCTCATAAAACAGATGGTCGTTAGGCTCAAATCTTCTTACTTTGATAACGGTGATGAGTAATTCGATCTCTTCATCGGTAAGGTTCTTGAACAGCGAAATCTTCTTTATAAATTCTTTAATAATTGCTGCATCCATACATAACTCACTTCAGAATGAAATGTTCGGGGTAATAGCGGCTCGTTTTTCAATGAAAAAGAACCAACAGTGAAGCAGTAAAATAAGCAAAGTTTGTACGGTTACCAATACGATTATGGCGACCATCGCCTGTATTGAGTTGGAAATCTCATCAATTCCGGTTAAAAACGTACAATCCCACCTCAGGTAACATTCCCTTAACATTTGGATAATGCAGGCTTAACCTGACAGTAACATTGCGGTAATACCCTAAAGGTACATTTGCACTGTCGAAGGTATTTTTCTCGTAAAGGAGTAATAAACAATGATAAAAAGACACGTTTTTCTAATAATATTTTTTCTGCTTATTCCAATGCTCACTCTGTTCGGGCAGGGAAAAGGCACCTTAACCGGAAGAGTCCTGGATGGAAAAACCGGTGAAGAGCTTATCGGTGCCAATATTTTGCTTGAAGGCACAACTATGGGTGCTGCCACTGATGTGCAGGGAAAATATGTACTAAAGAATATACCCGCCGGAACCTACACAGTAATCGTTTCATTTGTAACCAGCAGCCCCCAGAAGTTCACCGGTATCATAATTAACGACGGTGCCCTCGTTACAGTTGATGCAGCTCTGATGCCGAAGATGATCGAAACTGAGGAAGTTGTTGTAGTTGAGAAAAGAAGTGAGGCGTATGATGCAGCTTTATTAAAACAGCGTCAGAACTCCAGCACCATCAGCGATGGTATCAGCGCTGAACAGATCAAGAAATCCCCTGACGCAACTTCGTCAGATGCATTGAAACGCGTAACTGGTGTAACCCTCATGGATAACAAGCACATATTTGTACGTGGTACCAGTGAGCGTTATAGTAACGCACTTCTTAATAATTCACCCCTGACTTCTACCGAGCCGGATAAGCGCTCATTCTCATTTGACCTCTTACCATCCAATTTGCTGGAAAATACTGTGATCATGAAATCATTCACTCCTGACGCTCCTGGTGATTTCTCCGGAGGGTTAGTGAAAGTGAACACGGTTGATTTCCCTTCAAAAACGGTATTTAATTTGGGGTACGGATCAGGTGCAGATAACCAGACTACTTTCAAAGACTATTATACATACTCTGGTGGCAGCACTGATTACCTTGGTATTGATGACGGTACCAGAGCCTTGCCGGGAAGCTTTCCAAATGAGTTGAACACAACCAGATATTCAAGGGATCAGATCAACGCTTTCGCTAAGGATATGAATAACATCTGGGGGAGCCAGAAAAAAACTGCACCGCTCAATCACAATTTCAGTCTGTCGTATGGTGATGCAATGAATCTGTTTGGTGGTGAATTTGGTTTCATAGCTTCTATGTCCTATAGGAACTCCTATCAGAACAGTGAAATTGAGCGTTACGAGTACGAAGCTACTGGTGAATCACGGTATGCATACAAAGGTACACAGTCGGAGAGTTCAGTTTTATGGGGCGGATTATTGAATGCGAGTTATAAGTTCTCTCCATTTCATAAAATCAGTGTAAAAAACACGTTTAGCAGGACTGGAGATGACGAAGTCACCTATCTTGATGGTACACTCTTCAGTGATGCTGGCAGTGAACAGTATCAGACAGGATTGAAATACTCCTCCAGAAACGTATTATCAACCCAGGTATCAGGTGACCATTTCTTCGAAGGGTTGAACCGCTCACAATTGCAATGGCAAGTATTCTACTCGAATTCTCAACGTGAAGAACCCGATTACCGCAGGATTATTTATGCCCGTGAGATTGGCTCGAGCGATCCGTATTCAGCAGTGCTTGGTTTCCAGGCGAACCTGAAAAATGGCGGCAGGTACTTCAGTGACCTGAATGAAAACGCACGTGGTACCGGATTTGATTATACACTGCCAATTGGTTCTGTAAAGTTTAAATTTGGTGGACTGTACGATAATCGCGACCGCGGATTTACTTCAAGATTAATTGGTGTTATTGTGAACGCACCGGGGAATGGTTTTACAGAATTTGATCTATATACTCTGCCTGTTGATAAGATTTTTGCCCCGGAAAACTTCAGGAAAAACGGATTCTCAATTGATGAGTATATCAATGGAAGCAATAATTATACAGCCACCCAATCTACCGGAGCTGGCTATTTCATGGCAGAGTTCCCGGTATCGATTTTTGCACGCGAACTAAAAATAATAGCTGGTGCACGGTATGAGAGTGCAGAGCAGCGGATCAATTCTAAGGATGTATCCGGGGCAGTAGACTTAAAAGTGAATCTTGCTAAAAATGATCTCTTACCTGCTCTTAATCTGGTTTACAATCTTACTGACAATACCAATCTCAGGTTTTCTTACAGCCAAACGGTCAACCGTCCTGAGTTGCGTGAACTTTCCCCCTTCACCTACTACGACTTCGTAACACAAACGATTGTGACCGGAAATTCGAACCTCCGCAGAGCCAAGGTAAGGAATTATGATGTCCGCGTAGAGACGTTTCCGAACATCGGCGAGATCTTTTCAGCGAGCTTCTTCTATAAAGATATGACCGATGCTATTGAGCAGGTGGTAGTATCTGCGACCTCACTTGGTGCCGCAAGGACTTTTGGCAATGCATCCGCAGCACGTAACTACGGTATTGAACTTGAAGGACGTTCATCACTCCGTGCATTGTGGGATGGACTCAGTGAGCTAACCATAAATGCTAACTACACCAGAGTATGGAGCGAGGTAAGTGTGGATGCCGGTTCAGGCACATTAGCAAGAAAGGGGAGACCTTTGCAGGGACAAAGCCCTTATGCTATCAATCTTGGAATTTCATATGCTATCCCAGAGTGGGGTAGTAACTTTAACTTATTGTACAAC
>JAEXTR010000101.1 GCA_023406915.1 Bacteroidota bacterium | reverse complement strand
CTTTTAATCAGATCTGCATTCAGGTCAAGATACGAAGTCACCTCATTTTTGCCGTAGGGAAAAGTAATGGGGATATCGTACTGCCTTTGATAGATAACTGAACTCTGAACAGGCTTTTCAAAAAACGGTAATTCAGTTTCTGTAATGAAAGGCCACCATGAAGGTTTCAAGGCAAAGTGGACGTAGACAAAACCGAGTGTCAGGGGCATCAGCGCAGCAAACAGAATTACCAATTTTATAATAGGAAACTCTTCATCACCGTCAGATTCCGGCTTTTCTTTCTTTGGTTTTTTCTCAACTTTTTTAGTGGTATCAGATTCGGCTCCCTCCTTCTCAGCAGCTTTCTTTTTCTTCGATTTAGCAGGCTTTTCAGAAGGTTCACCTTCAGTCTCCACTTTTTTCCGGGTCAGAAAACTCAGGAAAGAAAAGAGCCCTTTTTTCTCTTTTACAGGATCTTCAGCAACAGGCTCATTTTCGGGGATTTTTTCCGACGGTTTCTTGTCAATCTTCTCCTGTTCACTTTGAAGTACCTGCTGAAATGATTCTGTCAGTTCCTCCTCAGTAACGGAAACCGGGCTAGAGAGAGCATCCTGAAGAAATACGTCAGATGTAAGTTCGGAGTCACTGTCCAGTTCAGGTACGGGGACTTCAAAAGAGGTACTTGTGGTTAAGTTATCAAAAGCACCCGGGAGATTTGTGTCAGGAAGTAAGTCATCATCGCTTCCCGCAAAATCATCTGGTGTGGGAAGCACTGCAGGGCTTTGCATGAAAGCCTGAGAGAACTCATCATCCTCAGGAAATTCTTCAGTTGCATCATTAAACATGCTTTGCAGAATGGAATCCTTAATCGCCTCTTCACTATCAGCTGGAAATATAGATTTCGGTTTCGCGGGTTCCTGCTTTACGCCTGAAGCTGGTTTCATCTGTTCAGGTTCGGGGAGTGTAGGAACGATCAGGGTGTTTTCTTCCTCCTGATTGTCAATTTCAGGGGGAGACACAACCTCGGGGCTATTCGGCTGCATTGCGTCAGTAAAAAACGATGTTATGTCATCTTCAGATTCGTCCGGCTCAATTTCAGAATCCTTATCAAACCTGTCAAATGGAATTCCATCCTGACCAGAATCTGGTTCAGGTACAGACGTTTTACTTTTGTTGTTTGATGATGAGGTGATTCTGTCAGCAGGTATTTCAAAATCAGGCAGTGACAGGTCATCGATCTCCGGTATAGAATCAGTTTGATCAGGAAGATCAGGAATGAGGAATCCACTAGAGAAGTCCTCACTGAAGTCTGATTCAAGCAGAGATTCCAGCCCTGCTGAGGCGTCTGGTTTAATATCAGCGGTAGTGGTTCCCTGACTAATAATCTCTTCTGCAAGTTCATCCATTTTTGCAGATGAGACCATTCCAGCCATCAGCCCTACAAGCGGGTCCTCATCGGCACCAATCGATTGCAGCGTTATCCTAAATTTGATACGGTTTTCCTTCTGAACTTCATCAGTGAAGGCGACCTCAACACCTCCACGGCGGTTGAGTTCACGGATGCTGAAAGCTCCCAACCCGGGGATGTTGATTGTTTCGCCCTGCTTTAACCTACGGGTAAGCAGCAGGAGGAACCGTTCAAGGAATTGTTCACGCTGGCTCATGGGAAGTTTCGCTTTCCCAGCAAGGCGCTTGCTTATGGCTTCCTGGATGCTCATAATAATAATCCTTTTACCATCTGTACCGCAAACCGGCAAGAATACTTAAACCAGGGTTTTTGTAATTCAGCCATCGTTGATTCTCTCTGTTCAGAATATTTTCCACATCAAGAGTAACTTCAAATGCAGAAGTCACAGAGTAGATACCACCAACAGAGAGATCGATCACCGGATCAAGCTTCACAGCATTTGCGGCATCGGCGTAACTGTTGGCATTAAACTTCCCACCTACCCTGAGAGTGAATTTCGGAAAGGTGTAAGAATAATTTAAACGTCCCTCAATTTCAGGATGATACGGTACAAGATTACCATTAGGAAGTGTAACCCGGGTATAGGCAAGGGATGCATTTACAGCACCAGCAGGTCCGGGATACATCCACCATTCACCAAACACAGAGAAGTGATCTACTTCATCCCGAATGGCTTCAAAGTTACCTTTTACCACAGGTTCGTAGAAGTATGGATATGCATCTGCCTGATAGTAGGTAATACCGCCGCTGATTTTGTACCATTTATAATACTCAAATTTAAAGGCAGCAGTAATACGGTGGTTTTCACGGTAATAAAAATGATCATCGGTCGCGGGGACGAAGTAAGGGTTCATATTTAGGAGGTCAATATTCCGAACAAATCGCGCTGCAGGCCGGTACTCACCCATAACGGTAAATCCGGAGAACACTTTGAAGAGTGCACCCGCAATAGGATTAAAATAGTCACGATCCCCTGCCCTGCCGTATGAAGCTCCAACAGTAAAACTGAGTAGTTCAGAAAAATCAAATCCAATAGTTGCGCCACCATTCAGGTAGTATTCGGATGCATCCCTTATCAGGGCAGTTCCAATTGTGTTATACCCAAACTCTGCATCAGCATTAATGATAAAGTTCCTGTATTTAAAATCAGCATAGCCACTGCTAAGAAACAGATTATCAGCATAGGATTCAGCATTAATATTTGCAAGGTCACCTTTAAGACTGATTCCATACTTAAAGTCATCGCGGTAGTTATTTTCGAACCCAACACGAAGATCACCTGTTACCATTTCCCTGCTGGCGAATGGAATGGCTGAACCATAAAAAGAATAAGAATCAAACGCAATGGATGCACTACCAAATGCCGAGGCACCTCCGAGCGCTCCCTGATTATGGGGAATATAATAACGGTATGCAACCTGTCCCTCAGCGGTGTAGCGGTCACCATAGTCAATGAATGCCTTCCGGTTGAAGCCGCTTCCGCGCGCATACAGCAATGATGAGCCAAACGGGAGAGTAAAGGAGAGATCAGCGGAGGGCAAATATACATTACCGGCGTAGAAACCGAGGTTCCAGGCTTTATAATCGGGGGTATCAGATACCGCTGCAACAATCTTCACTGGTTCAGAATATTCCTTTACGGCAAGTTCATCGGGAGGATGCGTTTGCATAAGGAATTCTCCGGAGATAGTTGACACGAGTTTGCCAGCGTTCTTTTCTGCTGCTGGAAAGTCAAATTGTTGTCTGCCGGTGATAACAAAATCGGGTAACTCCACCTCGGGGCTTACCTGAGCGCTGACAGAGACCGAAAGAGAAAGTAACAGAGAAACAACAAGTGTTGTGTGCTTTAGTCTCATAGTTATTCTCCCAACTTCCGCAGTTTTGCCTGTGCTTCACGCCCAAAATCATTACCACGATTATTGTTCAGCACAATCCTGTACATCTCTTTCGCCTTTCCGGGATCATTCTTCTTTTCATAACTCTCGCCCATTTTCAGATAGGCACGTGCAACCCACTCACTGTAGCCACCATAATTGGTTGAAACCCTCACCAGCGCAGTGATTGCTTCATCGTACTGCTTGCGTTCAAAATACACAACGCCGTGGTAGTATTGTGCGCCAGCTGCGATCTCATCATTCCGTTTGGATATCAGCATGGTAAACAGCTGAGATGCATTATCATATTTTCTTGACTCAAGTTCAAGCACACCTTTTTCAAGCCGTGAGCGGTCAGCAAATACTGATGCAGGATAATTTTCAATCACCTCATCAAAAAGATCATAAGCACCACCCTTATCCTGCTTTTTCAGGAGGAGCATGCCCTTGAGATAGAGCAACTCTGCACGGCTGTTACCTGCCGGGATAATTGCAAGCCCCTCTTCAAGAGTACGAAGTGCCTCATCATTCCGGTTTTGAGTTATTCTAATTGATGCAACTTCCACTACAGAGGCAGCAGTGAAGTTACTCTTAGGATATACAGAGATCACCTGTCTGAAAGCTTTAATGGCATCTTCTGTTTTACGAAGGTACTGATAGGATTTCCCCATCCAATAGTAGGCATCAGGTACGAGGGCACTGTTGCTATATTTGCTGATAAAGTCTGCATATACTCTGCGAGCTTTTTCATAGTCGGATTCACCAAAATAGATTTCGGCTTTCCTAAAGAACAGTTTATCGTTATTTGCACCTGACGGGTGTGCTGCAATATAGGTATCTATAACCTGAACGGCTTCTTTAGTTTTGCCCTGAGCTGAATAACAATACTGCAGCCCGGTTAAGGCATCAAGCACATAGGGTGAGCCGGCATAATTATCCACGACATCACGGTATCGGGAAATGGCAGCATCATAATCCCCGAGATTATAATATGCGTCACCAATCGAATAGAGAAACAATGGTCTCATGGATGGGGATGCGTTCAGGGACATTGCATTTTCATAATACGTGATTGCTTCGTCATACCTGTCTTCCTGGAAGTAAATCCACCCAATTAAGTAGCGCGCATTTTCACCGAATGCAGATTTGGGGTGGTTTTTCAGCAGAGTGTTCAGACTGGCAATAGCATCATCGGATTGCTCATTTTTAAACTGCGACAGTGCATAATAGTAGAGCACGTAATCCCGTTTTACGCCGGGAGAATTTTCAGCAAGCAGCTGCTGATAGTTTTGCCTTGCAGCATCAAAATTTTTCAGTGCGAAATATGCATTTGCCATGCGAAGTTTCGCATCAGGCACATTTTCATCACGCGGATAGAGCTTTACGAGATCGCTGAATGAGAATGCAGCGTTCTGATAATCCTTCAGATTATACTGACAGTAACCAATACCATACAATGCTGATGGATAGAGTTCCTGGTTACCTTTATCGACAGCCCGGTAGAGAGATAAGGCTTTCAGGTAATCATTCTTTCTAAATGCAATTTCAGCAAGTAAGTAGTTCACTTTATCAATCTCGAATCCGGCATCGTAGGATTGCATTTCATTCAACTGCGAAGCTGCAGCATCAATATCACCATTCTTATAAAGCGCAATGCTGCGCCCCAGCATTGCCCGAAGTTTGAGCGGGCGTTCAACATCCTGCTCAGCAAGTGCGCTGAGAAAGAAGGCGGCTGCATCGAGATGCTTTTCTGTAATGGAGGCAATCTCCCCCATCATGATATTGGATTGCGTACGGATTGCGGGGCTGCCAGACCTGACAGCTTCTCTCAAATGAGGGAGAGCCGAGGCGTAGTTCCTTCTGTTGAAGAAGATCACACCCGTTTTGTATTTTGCATCAGCGGCGAGGCTCGAGGTCGGATACCGCTCAGCAAATTTCTGGAAATGCATCAAAGCTTCATCAGGTTTATTTTCATACCTCTTCGCCTCTGCCTTCCAAAAGTATGATGCCTCTGCAAGCGAGTCAGTTCCCTGAGAAAGGTCATGGAAATAGGAATAGGATTCACCGTAATTGCCCAATTGGAAGTTTGACCAGGCGTAGGCATATTTCACATTGGGGATTATATGCTGCCCCGGGTACTTATTCATGATCTCAGCATAGGATGCGGCGGCATATTTATACTCTCCGGTGCGATAGTATGAATTTGCGAGCAGGTAAAGAGCTTCAGCCTGCTTCTCTTCCGGTAGGTTACCCACCAATGGGCTGGAGAGCTCAAGGATTGAAGTCTCGTATTCACCCTCATGATAAAAACAAATACCAATTCTGATTTGCGCAGCTGATGCGAGGAGACTTTCACGGTGGAAGGAGAGAATCTTATCATACTCTTCAATTGCTCGCCGATACATCTTTTTCTTTTCATAGGCGCGTGCAAGGGAGTAGATACTAAAGACCTCAAAAGGATTATTTTTCTGAGAGCCGGCAGCGACCTCAAGGTATTCAACTGCTTTATTTACACTATCCTGCTGCAAGTATCCTTCACCTAACAAGTAGTTTGAAGCCGGAGCATATTCACTAAAAGGATAATCCGCCAGCAGTTTTAGCAATGCGATTCTGGAGCTATTAAAATTTTCCCGTTCGAAATAGCGCCTTCCCAGTTCATAAAGCACTACTGGCCGGAACGCAGAACGGCTAAAAACATCATTGAACCGCTCGGACTCTGAGATACTGCCTTCAAAGATGCCAAGCTTACTCAGGCACTGAATAGAGTAATACCTTGCTGAGGAGCGTAGTTCGTCCCCGACCGGGTCACCATTAAATAATTCTTCAAATAAAATGAAGGCACCGGCATAATCCTCACGCTGGAACAATTCCATTGCATTCTGATACTTCTGTTCAGGAACAAAAAAGTATGGAGGTGCCTGAGGAAGCATCACCTGAGTAAAAAGGAGAAAGAGTGCTATCAAGTATTTTTTCATTATTACAATTCCGACTAACCAACTATGAGAGAATCATCATTATCAGCAAGGTTATCAGGCATGCAACACAGCCTGCCAAAAAATTTACAACATCATTGTTAATATAATGAAAGCCCGAGACTTGACGGGTATTTTCAGAGCAGTGGTATTGCCTTTCTGTAGGCAATCCACATACCTTACAACGAAATTGTGCCTGCACTGTTGCCCCCAAAATACTATCTGCTATTGCCCCTGAAAATCCAGCTGCAATCACCATCAATCCATACCCCACTGAGTCAAGCCATGGATACGCCGCCAGTGTCACCAGGGTTGCACCCGCAAGGCTGCCAAGGGTGCCGAACAGTGATACCCCGCCAGAAACCCCCTGTTCAACAGGTTTCGAGGTGAGGATATGCAGTGTTCTCCCTTTGCGCATAGTTCCCGTTTCGGTCGCCCAGGTATCAGCACAGGCTGCTGCAATATATGAGACGAACAAAAGAAAAAAAAGTTGATTTCCAGTAAGGGAAAAAGCGATGACCAGTGGTATAGCCGCATAACCATTCGCAAACACCTGTCCACGGTCACGCACTCCGGTTTTGTCAAACCGCTCCTCAATCAAAGCATTTCGCTTTCTCCGTACTTTACTCAGTATGCTGGATGGAATAAAAAATGCCAGTATGGGTAACGTCCACCCCCAACCACCAAGTCCAAAAACAAAAAAGGCAAGCAATACAGTATATGCAGCGCCATCCATTGTAAGGAATCTTATATAATATGATGCAATCCCCGCAGCCAGTGAAAGCAACAATGCAATCTGCATATTTAAACGCAGATCATTATATGAGGTATCAGTGATAAAAAGGAGAAACAAGCCAGCTGCCAGGGGTACAAACAGATTATCACTTCCCTTTGCAGCAGATGCCTCGATCAGAGACAAGATACCGCTTACCACCAACAAATACATGAGGTTAGCAACAGTGGGTGGAAAACCAACTGTATCTATACGGAAGAACTGCTGTACAAATGGCAGCCACAGGAGGAGAAGAATGGAAAACGTGATGATAAAAAACACGACCGAACCGAGGATAGATTTTTTGTCATCTGTGATGTTGTAATAGGTATGAGCCCAATATGTTCCGGTAATGGCAGCAAGTCCATCACCCCACGCCATAATGAGAAATGCAAAGGATACGATCCATTTTTGTTGCTCTGGCACCAACAGCAGCAGCATAGCGTACACGGCAGGGAACCAGACAATTCCCCAGCTTTTTCTATGATGCTCATCAATAGAAGGGATGAGGGATTTCTTTACTGCCACATACAGCAAAAGAGTAAATGCTGCACCGATGCTCACGAGGATAAGACTATTATCTACAAGTGGCACTGCACAAGCGGCGGCTGTTCCCGCAACAATATGAAGCAGTTTGCGAGCAAGTTCTTTTGGAAGCCAGGAATGGGCAGCGGCAAGTTCAAGAGTTACGAGCGCGACCAGCAGGAGAAGAATCAGCGCCAACGGAATCATACGGGGGACCTGTATTTCATGCTAAGGATTTCATATTACTGTTGACCAATATACCATTTACCGGGTAACTGGCGATGCGGAATCCCGGAGCCACAAAAAAAAAGCCGGTACGACGACCGGCTTCTTAAAACATTCAGCTTACTTTTTCTTGTTCAGTTCATCGAGTTCGAACTTTGCAACCGCCTGATACTGAGAATCTTTCTGAGCTTCTGTGAAGTTTGTCTTTGCCTGAGCGACCATATTCTTATTCTTATAAGCCAGACCAAGGTAGTAGTATGGTCCACCCTTTGAGATCTTCTTACGGAACTGGGTTGCCTTGTTAGCGGCATCGATAACATTATCCCATTGACCGGTTTCTGCGTAGGCTTTTGCAAGGTTCAGATAAGCTACATCATTGTTGTCATACGAGACAGCTTTGGTATAGGACTCAATTGCCTTTGCGTTGTTCTTTGCCTTGAGGAAATCATTACCAATGTTGGTATGAGCAAGGGCGAGCATTTCGTTTGCTTTGTTCTTTTTGTCAGCGTTATCGGCTACTTCGAGAACTTTTTCGAAATTCTTTACAGCTTCTTCAAAATTCTTCAGTTGAAGCTGGACTCTGCCGAGATTGTTGTAGCAGTTATCACAAGAAGGATCAAGTTTAATTGATTCCTGAAGCGGAACAACAGCTTCTTCAAACTTTTTGTCCTTTATGAGTGCTGCACCCTTTTGATACTGGGTACGGGACTTATTATTGATGGCAATAGCTTTATCGTAAAAACCGACTGCCTCGGCTGCCTTATCTGCCTTAAGCGCAGCATCACCGAGGGCTTCATAGCAATCACCAATACGATTTTTTGCTTTTGCCTTAATATCGTCGCTTGAGCCAATCTGGGCAACAGTTTCATAATATTTGATGGAGTTGGTATAATCGCCGGTCTGGAAGTAGGATTCGGCAAGTGTATTGACGCAGAAATCACAATTCGCGTCAGCTTTTACTGCATCGAGGAGAGGAGCGATTGATTCAGCAAACTTATTTTGTTTAACGAATACGATACCCTTCTGGTAGTGTAAACGATAATCCTGAGAGATTTTCAGGGCAGCATCATAATCTGCGAGGGCGCCTGTAAAATCGTTACTTTCCAATTTTTGGTTTCCGGAATTATAGAGTTCAACAGCTGCCGGATCCATTTCCTGAGCTATTGAAACAATTGAGAAAAGGAAAACAAAAAAGGAAGAGATGAGCAGTGCTCTTTTCATAAGTGTGGCTCCTTTATGAAATAAAAAGATGGTGCGGAAGACGGGACTTGAACCCGTACGAGTCACCTCACACGCCCCTCAAACGTGCGCGTCTGCCAGTTCCGCCACTTCCGCAAAAGATTCGAGTTCAAAACTTACCATCTTTTCAGATAATATCCAAAAAAATTTTAAAAAAATGTCTTATTGATAGGACAAATTTTTCAGAAAAATGATTCACATTATCCGGGGGGAAAATTCCTGCACCGATGCCACA
>JAEXTR010000305.1 GCA_023406915.1 Bacteroidota bacterium | reverse complement strand
GCAATAATGGATGGAAACACCCTCGCTTCAGGCGCAGTGACTGGAGTTACAACGGTGAAGAATCCCGTTTCCCTTGCCCGCCTTGTGATGGAAAAAACGCCCCATATTTTTCTCTCAGCCGCAGGCGCAGAAAGATTTGCAGATAGTATGAAAGTTGAACGGGTTCCGAATGATTGGTTTATTACCCCGGGCAGAAAACTAGACTATATGAGAAGAATAGCTGAAAAGCAAGGCGGTGGAACCGTTGGCGCTGTGGCGCTCGATCTGTATGGAAACCTCGCCGCTGCAACCTCAACTGGCGGTATGATGATGAAAATGCAGGGTAGAATTGGTGATGCTCCAGTGATTGGTGCGGGTACCTATGCTGAGAATCAGACGTGTGCAATCTCTTGCACCGGAAAAGGTGAAAAGTTTATCCGGCACTCTGTTGCTGCATCCATTGCAAACCTGATGAAGTATGCTGGCTTACTATTACGGCAGGCAGCTAAAAAAGTATTGTATGAAGTTCTGTCAGAAGGTGACGGAGGGTTGGTTGCAGTTGATCGTGACGGAAATTATGAATTGCTCTTTTCAACTCCATCGATGTTTCGCGGAGTCGTAACATCTGATGGCATTTTTGAAACCGGAATCTGGAAGAAATAAATTATGAAACCGACATTCACAGAATTTCCCCCTTACTATCAGTCATACTATGATCTCTTACCGGATGGTGATCCGGTCATGATGATGAGAAAACAGCGCTCTCAGTTGCTGACCAGTCTTTCCAGTATATCTGAAGAAGAATCCCTCTTTGCCTATGAACCTGGCAAATGGACTATCAGGGAATTGCTTGGACATCTGACAGATCAGGAACGGGTTTTTGCCTTTAGGGCGATGTCTCTGGCAAGGGGAGAAAAGAATCCCTTACCCGGAATGGATCACGATGCCTATGTGAAGGCAGGTAATTTTAATAGTCGTCTGAAAACCGATATCTTGAATGAGTATATCGCAGTGAGGGAGTCTTCAGTGCTCCTCTTTGAGAGTTTTTCCGGTGAAGTTCTGAAACTGAAGGGAATAGTGAACGGGTATGAAACGTCTGTGGAAGCGTTAAAATATATTATCCCTGCACACGAATTGCACCACGTGAATGTATTGATGGAACGCTATCTGAAAGTGCTGCGCCCTGGTGCTTAAAGTACGGATATGATCTCCTGGGTGATGCGTGCGGTTGCTCCCTTGTTCTGCATAACATATTCTTTGGCGATCGTCCCGATTCGCTGTTGCTCTGCTTCCTGAAATAGAACACGGCTGAGGGTGCGGTACATTTCCTGCCGGTTCCGCACGAGAAGTCCGCTCCCGTTTTCTACCATTGCTCTGGCTTCAATGGAGCTCTGAATCTTTGGACCAAATACTACAGGAATGCCGTACACAGCTGCTTCCAGGACATTGTGGATGCTGCTCTTGAAGCTCCCCCCAACAAACGCTGCCGTTGCGTAACAGTAGAGTGTCAGCAGAATACCGATAGAGTCAACCAGAATAACCCGTTCACCTGCATAGTTGTTTGCTGCGTATGAGAACCGTATCGTCTTTTCCTTCCCCTGAAACTCTGATTCAAGCTTTTCAAGATGCATGAGGTTCGGCTCATGAGGTACAAGGATACAAATGAGGTCCTTATGATACTGAAGTAGTTTTTTCACTGCTGGTACCAGCACTTCTTCATCCTCCTGCCAGATGCTGCCGGCAACCAACACTTTTTTCCCGCGGTACCAGTCTTCCGGAAGTAAATTCTTCTGACGGGCGATCAGACTTCTCTCATACACTCGGTCAAAACGGGTATCACCTGCAGCTTCCACCTGAGGTGGATGAATGTCAAAGACAGAAAAGTTTTTGGCATCATTGCTGCTGACAGTCAGGATCTTTGTGCAATGTGAATAAATGCTCTTATGAAATTGCCGTGCAAGTGGTCGCATTCTGGGGGACGCATCACGCATGGTTGCATCAACAATAAATAATGGCACTTTCTTTTTTGATAGACTCCAGATAAGATTTGGCCAGATATCATATCTCATAAATACAGCAATATCGGGACGCACAATCTGCGCAAAACGTCTTGCGTTAAACCGGGTGTCAAACGGCAGATAGGAAACTACATCAGCGTGCGGATACTTTTTCGAGTTTTCATATCCGGAAGGAGAGAAGAAAGTAACAAGGAGATTAATATCAATAGTTTTTCTGAGCAGTTCAATAATGGGCTTAGCCTGCTCAAATTCACCCATAGATGCCGAATGAATCCAAACAAGTTTTTTCGACTTATCCAGTTTATTGAAAGCCAGAATCAATCCTTCGAAGAGCTTTTTCCTGCCCGCAACAGTCTTTCGCACTTTTTCAGAAAAAAGCGCCATGATGCGTATCACCGCTTCAAAGGGGATAACAAAAAACAGGGTATAGAGAACAGACCAGATTCTACGCATATCTACTGATTATTGCCTGGAAAACTTCAGAAGGTTTGATTGAACGCATACACTCAAAATGCTTCTTTGGGCAGTGTGACTTTCCTATATGAGAACAAGGTCTGCAAGATACATTTAAATTCTCTAAGATTAAAGATTCAGCTTTGTAGGGAGCAAAACCAAAATCCTTTACCGTGGATCCAAATAATGCTATCAGTGGGGTTCCAGTCGCAGCGGCAATATGCATAAGTCCGGAATCATTGCATACAGCTGCACGGCACATACTCATCTGTTCGGCAAGGGTATGAAGATCATCATTGGTCGAACCATCAAATGCACCTGGTATCGACAAGGAGAGCTCCTGACAGAGTGCTTTATCGCTTTTCCCACCCAATAGGATGATCCGATACCCCTCTTCCATGAGCATCTTCCCTAATTCTTCAAAATACTCTTTAGGCCATTGCTTTGTATAATGCCTTGACCCAGGACAAAGCGCAATCAGCTTTGCTTCTCTTTTTGTAGGGAGTTCACGTCCGGTAAACAACTCTAACCCTTTCCCATCATTCTTCTGGAGAAGTGGAAATGCAGCTGCATAACGGTCAGGGATAGGGGGTAGCTTCTTTAACAAATTTAGACCAACAGAAACCAGCAGCCTTTTTCGAAAGGAATACTTTCGGAAGCTGAACACGGGGGCGGTCACCGATGAAAGTATTCGTTTTGACCGAAGGTTTCCTTGTAGGTCAAGAATATGGGTGTATCCAGATTTACGTATCTGAGAGCCCGTAGTATTTTCATACATCAGTACGGTTGAGAGATGCGGATTATAGCGAATAACATCTGCATACCGCTCCCTGACCAAAAAATCTATTTCGGCATCAGGAAACTTGGCTTTGAGGGAACGTAAAACCGGCGTTGTTAGCAAGATGTCTCCCAGAGAACTCAGCCGAACTATCAGTATCTTAAGTTTACTGTCAGGCATCGCTGCGTTTACTGTT
>JAEXTR010000299.1 GCA_023406915.1 Bacteroidota bacterium | reverse complement strand
GGACTGAGAAGTAGTACATGGTGGCAGGATTAAGATTTGACACTGTCAGAACTTCCTGCTGGCCAATTGGTTTTGGCTGTGCTGTGAATGGTACATCGGTTGCGTTGTTGAATGCAAGCGTGTCAGTAATTGGTGTGGCAGAACGTTTAATTCTGTAACCAGTGATGCCACCTTGTGAGGTGTCACTGGGAACAGTCCAGTTCAGGGTAAGTGCATTGGATGTTGGGTTTACGATTGCCAGGTCGGTAATCGTTGCCGGAGGTATGGTATCCGGGGTACCGAGGGTCAGGAATGCTGCATACACATCGATGAGTCCTTTACCGTAGGTATTGTCTTCACCGGCAGTACCGAGATCTTTTGCAGTGTTGTAAAGCGCAAGGAGAATCTGCTTTCCGGTAAGTGTAGGAGCTGCCTGTTTTAACAGAGCTACAGCACCTGCTACGTGAGGAGCTGCCATAGAGGTACCTGAGAGCTGAGTATAGGCTGTATTGCTTGACCGTGTAGCAGAGCGAACATTCACACCAGGGGCACTTGCTTCAGGTTTGATAAGAAGTGAACCAGTACCACCGCATGTGGATGGACCACGGCTTGAAAAGCTGGCGATTGGATTCTGGTTACCGCCAAGATAGAGAGCACCATCGATAGCACCGGTCGTCCAGATGCTGACTTCGTTGGTGTTGATGTTCTTGGGTTTGGTAATGGTTGATGCGTTAGGTCCACTGTTACCAGCTGAGAATACCACAGCTATACCAACGGCTTCCATAGCATCAAATAACTGCTTGTATGGTCCGGTGCACTCATTGGTTGCATCAGGATCGTACCAGCTGTTGTTGATAGCATCAGGAATATCTGTAACAGTGCTGGGATTTCCATCAGGGTTCATTGCCCACTGGAAGGCAGCAGTATGGTTGGTAAGACTTGTACCTGAGCAGATTGTTTTAGCAGCAATCCACTGAGCATCAGGAGCAACACCGATGGTATCAGTAGCATTGCGTCCGACCATGGTACCAACGGTATGGGTTCCGTGACCATCGCAATCATTCGGTGTGGTGGTTCCGCCGGCAGGGTCTAACCATGCCTGACTGGCAGGAACAAAGTTACCTCTCCAGCGGGAGGTGATAGCTTCATGTGTGCCATGAACACCAGTGTCTTCACCCATCACGAGTCTGCCCTGACCAGTGATTCCCATTGCCCACAGTAAATGAGCGTTGATGATTTTCAAACCGGGCTCTGCAGCTTCGGTATTTCCATCACCAACCGGGGAGCCAGGAAGTGGCTTATCGAGGAAAGTTTCGGCATCTAAATCAAGTTCAGCAACTGCCATGTTGTTCATCAGTTCGTTAAAAACTGATGCCCTGGCTTCGATACCAATCATGTTGGCGATCCAGAAGGTTTTGTAGGTAAATACCTCTCTGGTGCCCTTCTTGCCTTCGAAGTACTGAATGAATGGGCCCTGGGTTGCAGCAGCCTTATCCATCAAAGCAGTGATAACTTCGTATGATCTGGTCTCGGGGAGTGCTTTTTCGGCATACAGCCGTGCATCCAGAGTCTGTAAGTCCACCTGATCACGAAGGTATACAATACCTTTTACGTAATCATTTGGATTGCTGTTTTGCAAAGCACGCATGAGGCGCGTACTTACTTCAACCTGTGCGAAGGATTGAAAGCATACCATAAACAGCAGGATCGCGGAGATGTAGATTTTTCTCACTATGTGTTCCTTATATGGTTGTTGAGTTAAATAATGAGTGTTTTGAGTCTGTACAATATCAAGGGAACAATAACTGAACATGGGTGAGGTTCTGACCGGTTGCTCCGGAGAGAACGACATCAATGTTAGCTTGTAAATTAACGAATCACGCCATAATTGAAAAGGATAATCTGCGGTAAAAATAATTCTCGTTTTGCTTTTTTTCCTTTGATTCCAAAAGGGTTTTGCGTAGTTTTGTCCAGCAATTTTTCCTTTAATTCTATACTGAGAGATAGACAAGGAGTATCTACATGAATTACCTATCGCTTCTTCCCTTTTCCCTTACCGGGCTTCCCAATTTTATCTTTTTTCAAAGGCAAACTCTATGAATATCAAGGCAACCCTGATTGATGCCCAGGGCATCAATCGCATGATTACCCGTATCGCCCACGAGATCATTGAGCGCAATAAAGGCACCGAAAACATTGTGTTGCTGGGTATGCGTACCCGCGGTGAATTTATTGCCAACAGAGTCTACGAGGCAATAAAAAACATTACCGGAAACGATCTTCCTTTAGGCGTTCTTGATGTCACCCTGTACAGGGATGACTTCCGTACCCGTATGAAGCAACCCCAGGTATCAGTATCTAATATCACTTTTGATATCACTGAAAAGGATATCATTCTGATTGATGATGTGCTGTATACCGGCAGAACCGTCCGCTCAGCACTGTGTGCCCTGATGGATTTTGGCAGACCTTCATCCATTCAGCTCTGTGTACTGATTGACCGTGGTCACCGGGAGCTTCCGATCAGGTCAGACTATATCGGGAAGAATATCCCCACCTCGATCAATGAAGAAATACGTCTGAAAGTTAAAGAGGTGGACGGAGAAGATGCCGTCTATCTTGTTGAGTTCCAACCTAAATAAGAAAGAACTGAAAAGAATGTCATTATCAAACAAACATTTACTTGGTTTGTACGGTGTGCCAAAGAACGATATTGAACTGTACCTTGATACAGCAATGACCTTTAAGCAGGTTCTTGACCGCCCGATCAAAAAGGTACCCACGCTGCAGGGTAAAACAATTGTCAACCTGTTCTATGAGAATTCAACGAGAACAAGGATTTCCTTTGAACTGGCAGAACGGAGACTTTCAGCTGATGTGGTGAATTTTTCCACCTCAACCAGTAGTGTATCCAAGGGTGAGACCTTTAAGGATACCGTACGAAACATTGAAGCAATGAAGGTGGATATGATTATCGTGCGGCATGCATCAGCAGGAGTACCACACTACCTGACGAAGATCAGCAACTGCAATGTGATCAATGCCGGAGACGGAACCCACGAACATCCAACCCAGGCACTGCTGGATATGTTTTCCATCAGGGAGAAACTTGGAAAGCTGAAAGGACTGAAAGTCTGCATCGTGGGCGACATTGCACACAGTCGCGTTGCACTCTCGAATATCTTTGGTCTGAAGACAATGGGCGCTGATGTTTCTGTATGCGGACCTGCAACGATGATCCCCAGAAATATTGAGAAGCTTGGGGTGAAAGTTATTCACAGCATTGATGAAGCGATACAGGAAAACGATGTACTCAACGTATTGCGTATTCAACTTGAACGTAATGCGAGAGCATACTTCCCTTCTGTACGGGAATACCATCTGCATTATGGACTCACAGAGCAGAGACTGGAAAAGAACAAAAAGGATATTCTGATCCTGCACCCCGGACCGATCAACAGGGGTGTTGAGCTTTCGAGCGGCGTGGCTGACGGGGATTACCAGATTATTTTGGATCAAGTAACAAATGGTGTGGCTGTACGGATGGCAATCCTGTATTTGCATGGCACACAGAATTTTGAGGCGTAAATGAAAACGATACTGAAAAACCTACGATTACTCCATCCCGGAACAGAGTTTAACGGAGAGAGGGAGTTTGATCTTGTTATCACGGATGGAATCCTCAGCGAACTGCATCCGGCAGGATCAAACGAGATAAGTTGTGAAAAGGAATTTGATTTCAAGGGTGCGTATGCATCACCGGGATTTCTCGATATGCATGTGCATCTGCGCGAACCTGGCAGAGAAGACAAGGAAACAGTTGAGACCGGATGTAATTGTGCTGCGGCAGGCGGATTCACTGCCGTTGCATCTATGCCTAATACAACTCCGGCTGCTGATTCAGCAGAAACTCTGACACTGATCCTGAATAGGGCAAAGGATCATCTGGTGGATGTGTACCCTGTGGCAGCTGCGACTGTGGGGAGAAAAGGTGAGGTACTGAGTCCGATCGCTGAGTTGGTTCAGCATGGTGCTGTTGCATTTTCGGATGACGGAGCTGCAATCAAGTCAGCAAAGATACTGAGGACTGCAATGGAATATGCTGCAATGTTTGATGCTCCGATTATTGAACATTGTGAAGATGAGTCTCTTGCCGGCGGTGCAATGAATGAAAGCTTTAATTCGACACTTCTTGGATTGCCGGGGATTCCGCCGGTTGCAGAAGACCTGATCGTTATGCGGGATATCATGATGGCTGAGTACACGGGTGCCAGAGTGCATATTGCCCATATCAGCACAAAGGGTGCGGTAGAACTGGTACGACAGGCTAAAGCGAGGGGTGTGAAAGTGACAGCGGAGGTGACTCCCCACCATTTTACCCTGACCGATGATATGCTTGTGTCTTATGATACGCATTATAAAATGAATCCTCCGCTTAGAACAAGAGATGATGTGGAGGCTATCCTGCAGGGACTGGCAGACGGTACAATTGACTGCATCGCAACCGACCACGCTCCGCATGCAATTGAGGAAAAAGAGATGGAGTTTGAATACGCACCGAATGGCATCCTGGGACTTGAGACAGCCCTTGGGCTTGTCTTCACTCACCTGTTTCACAAGAAAGTACTTACCCTGGAACAGGTTGTTGAAAAACTGTCCCTTAACCCCAGGAAGATACTGAACATTCCCGTTCCTGAGTTTACAGTCGGAACAGTTGCAAATCTTACGATTTTCTCGCCGGATGAAATCTGGTCCTACGATTTGTCACAAACGATGAGTAAGTCGAAGAATTCTCCGTTTGACAAGACTCTTTTTACCGGCAGATCATCTGCAGTAGTGAATAAGGGCAAGCTTTTTTATAAGCATGCATTTTTCACCGTATAGTTATTCCTGACTGCCCCTCATAACCGGGGGGCAGTTCTCCTATCCACCTCCCCCGTACACACAACTATTCATTGTACACAAAAAACTACACCTCCTAACCCCAAAACCTCATTTTTTATAACGTTTTATCTGGCACGCTAATTGTATAATACGAAGAAACCTTGTTCGGAGATACAACAATGAAAACGAAAATGAAAACCTTGCTTGCAGTACTGATACTTTCATCAGTAGGATTTTATGGATGCGATTTTGATAACTGGGCGGATCCATATGACACCACCCCTCCTTCTGCCCCAAAGAATGTGAGTGTTTTGAACGGAGATAACCGTGTTGATATCTTCTGGGACAGAAACCGGGAGAGTGATGTTGCCGGATATAATGTTTACTTCAGCTATTCTTACGATGGCAGATATGAACTGATTGGTTCAACCAGCGGCACATCCTTCGCAGATTTTGGAGCAAGAAACGGAACCACCTACTACTATGCCGTTACAGCGTATGACTTTGACGCAAATGAGAGTGAACTGAGCCGTGATAATGTGTATATCACACCCCGTCCTGAAGGATTTAATCAGTCGATTTTCGACTACAAGAGGTTCCCTAATTCATCAGGTTACGATTTTTCTGAATACCGTGTCGTGGCTTTTGACGCTCAGAACTGTGACTTTTACTTCGAAAACCATCAGGGCAATTACTATCTGAATGTGTACGATGATACAGATATTCAGGATATGGGACCCACCAACGACCTGTACGATATACCGTATGCACCGAATGCAGGTTGGGCAGCCTCAAAATCCGTGAGAGCAGTAAAGGGACACACCTATGTCATCTGGACATTTGACAATCACTTTGCAAAGGTCAGAATATCACAAATAACCCCGGACAGAATTGTGTTTGACTGGAGTTACCAAACGGTGAAAGGAAATGTCGACCTGAAGCCGGTGAAACAAGGTGAACGGAAACTGGAATTGAAAACAAAATAGCCCAAACCTCATTCTTCTTCTTCACGACTGCCTGCTCCATTGCCGGCAGTCGTTTTTTTTAAACACCGTTCACATACTTTAGCAAGACAGAACCTAATTCCTTAACTTAGGGATGTGATGAAACAAAAAATTGGAATATGGCTTCTATTTCTCTTGCTACTCTTTGTGGCAACGCCCGTGCACTACGCCCAGACTGAAGCAGAGGCAGAAAAGATCCTGCGGGAAATAGAGCATGGGATCGCTAAAGGGAATGTTGAAGTCATTGAGAAGTACCTTTCAGAGCAAAGCTTTATCAGCCTGAGGAACGGTATCAGCGCCTTCTATAGTGCCAACCAATCTTACTATATGCTTCAGGATTTCTTTAATCTTCACAAACCGCAATCTTTCGTTTCCAAATCCCGGGTGACTTCCAAATCACCTTATTCAACTGGTGAGTTTGTTTATTACTACCGCCTGAAGAGGGAGCGGGCACAGGTATACCTTTCACTGATTCCCTATCGGGGGGGCTGGAGACTTTCACAGCTGTCGATTCAATGATGAAGAAAATACTCGCATTCATTTTTAAGAAAGAGCGAAAAGTTTTGTTCCCGCTTATGCTGATAAGCGTTACGCTTTTCCTGCTGAGTGGTTTTTTTCTTCCAAAGTTTATTGAAGACAAAAAAGAGGAATGGGCAGGGATAGCTGACGAAAAGATCAGCCTGATACAGTCTGAAATCCAACGTGACTTTAGCTTGTTATGCACCCGTCTTTCCACCGATATCGCTACGGTAAAATCAGGCATAGAACAGATTACCATGAAACCCGAAAGAGGATTCGGTGCGTTAGGTGAGGTTATCAATGGGGTATCCTTCAGTGGTGAACTGTTGGTACTAGATGCCAACTTTCAACCAGTGTATTGGAATACACCGGGAGTGGTATTACCATCAGAGAAACTACTGACAATATCCCCGGGGAGTCTGTTCTTTTATAAACTTCCGTTGTCGGCAGTATTGGTACTTATTGATACTGTCAGGCTTCAGGATACCTGGTATTATGTGTACCGTAGTGAAACTGTTCAGCGTGATTTTACGCTACCATCAAAAAACTATCAGCATGTATCACTGGCAGAGCATTATAGCAATAAGTTTGCAACTGAAGTTACATTTCACTACGAACCATTGTCACCATCAATTAAAGATGGAAGGATTCATACGTTTCCCCTTTCAACACCAGGAAATAGTGTCGTGGGATATGTCTCATTTGTGAAGCCTGCCCTCAATACATTTCTGATGGAAACAAGAGAGGCGGGTGGTAAAATACAGGCGCTACTGCTGCTGATTGCGTTTCTTTGTCTTGGAGGAATTCTTTACCGGGATGTTATTGGATTCCGCAGTGCCTTTTTGAGATGGCTCATCTTTTCTCTCTATCTTTTTTTTCTGCGCTGGCTGCTTTATACGCTGGAAATTCCAACAAGATTCCTGACAGGTGACCTGACTGATTCCTCACTTTTCTCTTCCCGGTTAGGTGAGGGATTAGTGAGATCACCGCTGGAGTTTTTTATTACTGTACTCTTCCTGCTGATCATTGCATCTACTGCATTCACACTCGTAATAAGGCGTAGTAACTCAGCACTTACTCTTTCTCAAAGAGTGGCGAGGTGGATATCTATAGGGGTGGCACCAGTGTTCGGGCTTATTATTGTTTTTGGCTTACGTTCACTTGCAGCGGCATTGAAGAGTGTCATCTTTGATTCTTCGATCCGGTACTTTAAGGATACTGATATTATCCCTGCATCAAACACTCTGTTTATGCATCTGGGTGTTTTTATGTTGAGTGCTGCGGTGATTGCGACTATTATTGTCATTATACTGCTGTATCTCAGGTTGACAAAAGCTGCCTGGACAACGTTTTTCAGCAGACTGATCGTACCATCTCTTGTGTTGATCAGTGGATTGATATATGTAAGCACCCATGAGCAACCTCTTTTTTCTGTTTTTGTATTGCTCATGGTATATGGTCTGGTTCTTACAGCGTCTCTTATTATTGCCACAAGGGGACGCACGATACTCGCTTCAACTGTTATAATGATGTTTACCGCATCTATCATTGCATCAGTGATGATGAATCAGTTTAACCTGGAACTTGAACGGGAGTCACTGAAAACAACTGCGCTTGCATTAAACCGTCCTTCGGATCAGTTTCTGCGGTTCCTCGCACTGCAAACCATTGATTTGATTAAAGAGGATTCCGGGATCAAAAATAAGCTTATCATCCCTGGGGAGGTTCTGGATGCAGACGCATTCAGGCTATGGAATCATAGTCCTGTATTTGGTGAAATTGTAGAAACTGCCATCACTATTTATGATCGAAAAATGAACATTGCGGGCAGCTTTACGACAGGCATTGACAGTTCCATTGCACGGCCAGACTATCTTATTTCATTGTTTCCGGATGAAACAGTGACTGAGTTATTCACTGATAAACTCAATCCGCAGACCAAGATACTGTCGGCTATTGCCCCCATTCGTTCAGGCAATCTGGTAATCGGTTATACTGTTGTTACCCTCACATTCGATGGCTACATCAAGAATACGAAAAGTCCGTCTTTCTTTATATCTCCGCTGAAACGGATCAATACGGTACTGGATTTAAACAGTATTGACTATTTTGTTTTCTCTGAGGACCAGTTACTGTATTCCGAGTCAGCGTATTCTTTGTCGATAGATCAGATGCATGTGCTTCTTGCTGCTCCATCAAATGGGTCAGGTGATGCCTGGCTGCCACTTACTGTGAATAACGAGTCGATCATTTTTTATGTACTTACCTCACAGACACCGGACGGAGAATCTACAGTTGCAGTCAGTATGAAAGAACATGAACTGACCTGGAGTACATTTAATCTGCTCAAAGTGTTTTTCATCTATACGCTGTTCATCTTCGTGATTCTGATTCTGTTTTCCATCCGTAAGATTTCGCACCTCCGGCTGGCATTCCACAGTTTCAGCAATAAACTGTATTTCATTCTGATTCTTGCAAGCACTCTACCATTGATTATCATGGTAGCATATAACCGGCAAAACATCAGTGAAAAATCATTGGAATCCGTACAGACGACACTGGATGAGCGCGCAGTGCTACTCATCAGGGATATCTCAAAAAAATACTCAAGTTCACCCGAACTGACACTTCAGGAAGTTGCTGATAAAATTTCATCATCCACAGGTATCCCTCTTCTTCTGTATTATGATGATGCTCTGGTTTTTCACAGTTTTCAGTCGTTAGTGAAATCAGGATTTTATCCGGGCAGGCTTCCCTACCCTGTCTATCAGCGGCTTGTAGTAAAAATGGAAGACCATTTTTTTTCGAAGGAGCAGCTCTATGGGGTTGATCACCACGTGTATTATAAAAAATTCAAACTCAACAACCGACCGGTGATTATGGCGGTAAGCGATGCCTTTGCACCAGTTGCAGGTGTTCTGAATCCGCTGGAATTTGACATATTTTTATTTGCCCTCTTTTCCATACTGATGCTTTCACTCTTAATGATAAATTCGTTTCTTGCACGTAATATTTCCGCACCAATCCTTAGGCTAACGAAGGCTGTCCGCAGAATAGCCGGCGGGGATTATGATGTCAGGATACAGCATCCTTCACAGGATGAAATCGGGGAACTGATGCAGAACATCAATCAAATGAGTGAATCACTAAAGCAGAATCAAATGGAAATGGCATCGTTTGAGCGGGAGAACGCCTGGAAAGAAATGGCAAGGCAGGTTGCACATGAGATTAAAAATCCATTAACCCCAATGAAGCTGAATGTGCAACACCTGATATCTGCAAGCCGTGATAAGAAACCTGGTTTTGATGAGATGCTGGTGAAGATTCTGGGCTCCATCAATAACCAGATCGATACGCTGAGCCAGATAGCATCTGAGTTTTCTGTGCTGGCAAAGATGCCAGGGTTTAAGATAAGAGGGATTGTCATTCACGATATCATCGAAGATGTAGCCCGTTTGTACCAGGAGGAGAGCGTTACTATTCAGGTCACCGCCGGCAAGGATATACCTGCAGGGTGCGGCGATGAATCTCATTTCAGAAGAGTGCTGATTAATCTGATCAGGAATGCAGCCCAGGCGAATGCGAATCTTATTACAATCAGAACGGGTAATGATGGCAACCAAATCCAGATACATTTTTGTGATAATGGTGAGGGTATAAATCCAGAGTATGCTGCGAAGCTATTCCATGCCAGTTTTTCCACAAAAGATGGTGGAATGGGGATTGGATTGAAGCTCGCGAAGCAATATTTTGATGCAATCGGTGGATCAATCAGATTAGTAAGTTCAGAACCAGGCAAAACACTGTTCGAAATGACCGTCCCAGTGTTTGAACAAAAATAGTGAGGAGAGTAGTATGTCTAATCCCGAGTCAAGAAATGAAACCTACCAAATAATTTCTGACAACAGTCTGGCAAAAAAAATGAAAGTCCACACTAATACACAAAAGGAAGTGATTGGAAACGATCATAGTCTATCGATAACAGCCAATGCAGGCTCAGGGAAAACTTCACTACTTGTTGATAAATTACTTCATTTATTGATTGAGAACGATATTCCACTCGATAACGTGGCAGCAATTACGTTCACCCGAAAAGCTGCCGGGGAAATGAGACAAAAACTTGCAGATGTACTGCAAGAACGGTTTTTACATGAAAAGAATTCTGATATAAAAGCAAAGCTGTATTCCCTCCGGAGTAAAATTGCATCTGCAAACATCCGTACTATCCATTCATTCTGTAAAGAGATAATCTCATCTTTCCCTGTTGAGGCAGGTGTGGATATGAACTTCTCAATTCTGGAGGAGCAAAATACCGGGCAGCTGGTGACCGATATCATAGAGGCAACCCTAATACAGGCGGATCAGGGAGACGACATTAGCCCAGCAGATACTCAGCAAGCAGAGAGATTACGTGAACTGATAAGATTTTTTGGGGGTAAAAAAGAGATAATCACGGTTATCACAAGGATACTCGCAAAGCGACGTTTGTTTACTTTGTTCCTTGAAGAATATGAACAAGATGGAGACAACAGAGCTGAGAGATTAGAAA
>JAEXTR010000266.1 GCA_023406915.1 Bacteroidota bacterium | reverse complement strand
CCGGTTACACGCTAGAGACTCCGTTTGAGAAATTTGGGATCACCCTGGGTGCCGAGTTTCAGAAGTATCTTCAGCAGGATGATTCCCATATCAACTTTGGTGGTGAGATAACTTATGATAATCTGCTTGCGATAAGATTGGGTTACATGACCATGTATGAAGCAAGAAACTTTACGGGTGGACTCGGACTCAGTTGGGGCATGCTGGGATTCGACTATGCGATTACTCCATTTTCAGATGATCTGGGGGTTGGGCATACCGTATCGGTAAAACTAGCTTTCTAATAATTTTGAGGGCGGGGTCAGATGATCCCGCCCCCTTCACTTCTCGTTCCATTCTTTCAGTTCATACCATAATCATTGCAAGAGATTGGTTATCTTGTATATGGCATTTTTAATACTTTTTCAGAAACACTGTAGATATGATTGAAGTAATTCCGTATACCCCTGCATGGAAAAACCAGTGGGATGCGTTTGTACTTGGTAGTAATAATGGCACTATGTTTCATTTGCAGAAGTTCTTTGACTACCATCCTGAAGGGCGTTTTCCATTTCATCATTTGATGTTTATGGAAAGAAATAAAATTATTGCTGTATTACCAGGAGGGATCAGAAATGGTGTGTTTGATTCCCCGATGGGGGCAAGTTATGGGTCTATTGTTACTCCTGATATAAAGTTTTCAGGTCATATTGCGTTAGTGGATGCTTTGCTCGACTGGGGAAAGCTGAATGGTGTCAGGGAGTTCTTTCTGACAGCTGCCCCGATGATTTATGAGCAATACCAGAATCAGAGTCTTGAGTTTGCATTACTATGGAGGGGGTTTCATTATGATGTACATTATATTTCCAGCGCTATTAAACTGGATCCACAGCGAGATTTGCTCGAACGCTTTCAGCGAACAGTAAAAAGAAATGTGAAGAACTCATTCAATGATCTGGATATCAGTATTGAATTGAATGAAGATTACGAGGGATTTTATCCCATTCTTCTCGAGAATAAAGCGAAGCATGACGCAAAACCAACCCATTCCCTGCAAGATCTTTACAAATTGAAAGAATTGATGCCTGAACGGCTGAAGCTGTTCATGATGTACTATAAGGGTCAGCCGATAGCCGGTTCCCTGATGTTTGTTGCTAACCCTCAGGTGTTTCTCTGTTTTTATATCATGATGAAATATGAGTACAAGCATCTTCATCCGGTAAACCGTTTGATGTATGAGATCGGGCTTTGGGCGACACGGGCAGGGTATCAGTATATTGATATCGGGGTGTCACAGGATACCAAAGCAGAAAATCCTATGACGCCGAGTTACTCACTGATCGAGTATAAAGAAAATTTTGATGCGAAAACAATCATGCGGAACACTTTGCATATCAAACTGTAAACGGTATGCAGAGAAGAACCTTTTATATTGCATTTTTAGGTAACGTACAATATGATTCCCGATGCAGGAATCTGATTCAATCCCTTAAGAATCATGATTATGAGGTGTCTGCAGTTTCCTTTGAATACCGGGATGCCTCATTTAAAAAGGTGGCGGGGGATATCAGCATCTATCCACTTTCTAAGCAGATCTCATCAGCAATCTTCTATGCGAAATTTCTAAGCATACTCCTCTATAGCACTTTCAGGATGCGTGCGCAATACTATTTAGCTGCGGATGTCTACACGTTACCAGTTTTGGCAGTTTTCGCCAGGCTTCGGAAAATACCACTCTACTATGATTCCCGCGAGATTTATACCCAAATTGCCGCTCTTTCAAAAAAGTCGCACATTCAGAAAGTAATATCGTGGATTGAAAAGACGTTCATTTATACTGCGAAGGGCGTTATCGTTACCGGAACGATGGATGGAGAATTGCTAAAAAAACTTTACTCTATTCCGAAGTATATTCTACTTCGAAATCTTCCGCTGAAGCAAGAGATCAAAACCAGAATCAATCTTAAAGAGCGTTTTAGAATCAGAAGTGAAGTTTTGCTGATGATCTATCAGGGTGTAGTACTGCATGGGCGGGGATTACAATTACTCTATGAAGCGATGCTCAGGGTACCCAATACAGCACTGGTTGTGATTGGAGACGGTGAGCAGCGTGTTTACTATCAGGAACTTGCCAGTGAATTCGGACTGGAAAACCGAGTGTTTTTTACCGGAATGATATCTCAGGAAGAGTTACTGAGTCATACGTCAGGAGGCGATATTGGGACTGCTTTGATTGAGAATGTGAGTCTGAGCTACTATTATGCATTGCCGAACAAACTGTTTGAATATATTATGGCAGGTATACCAGTATTAGCCAGCAATTTTCCGCAGATGGGGGAAGTGGTACAAGGTTATCGGGTAGGATTTACCGTTGATCCGGAAAACCAGGAAGAGCTTATACAAATACTAAAAAAATTGGTTGATGAGAGGGAAAGCCTTACATCATTTACCCCGCACCTTAAAAAAGCTTCTGAAGATCTGCATTGGGAGAGTGATTGCAGTAAATTTCTTGAATCGTTAGAGTTATGATATTTTCTGCCATCTAACCAGAATGTGTGCTTTTTTCGGGATCAATTTGTTAAAGAGTGCATCAGTTAGTTTCCAAAGCCAAAAGGGAAAAATTCTGAGAACTGTATAGGTCCGTAAAAAGATGAGCGCCTTGTTCCCAAAGATATGGTAGGAGCAGGATTGTAGATCTGATCCGTTATAATATCCTGTCAGCATTTGTTCGCTGAATGAATGAAGATGGGCGTGTAGCGGAGTTTTCTGATTACAATGGATACAGAGGCAGTACTGAATTCTTTCTTTGTAAGGGGTAGTAATGATCAGCTCACCACCTGGCTTCACAACGCGGAAGAGTTCTTTAATAAATTCTGCTGGTTCGACAATATGTTCAATCACTTCAGACGCGATGATTGTGCTTATGGAATTATCGGGAAAAGGGAGTTTAAGTGAGTTTGCGACTACAGCTGAGTGCTTATCGGAAGGAACCAGGCTAAGCGCTTTCACAGTATTGATATGTGAAATATCCAGAGATATAACTGGTCTTCCTCTGTTTGTAAAATGTCTGGCTACCCACGCGGAGCCACAACCGACATCAAGAATAGGGGAATTGTCTTTAGGTGTTTTGCTGAGGATGTACTCGCGGACGCGCCTCTCGTCGTGTTCAGTTGCGCCGGTACGTTCTTCAAAGTAATCGAATGCTTCCGCATCCTTTTTATAGTGATCCAGGTAATTAAAACTCATCGTATTTTCGTATTTTTCTTCTGCAAGATACGGTTTCAAAGGATTCAATTAAAGCAAAGAATTGTTCAGAGAACAGTAAAGAAAGCGTGCAAAGTGAAAGTTCTGATAGTCCGTCAGGATCGGATTGGTGATGTGACATTGACCACGGCGATGCCGAGAGAAATCAGGCGGGCATTTCCTGATGCCTCGGTTTCGGTATTGGTACGCAGTTATACAGCTGATATCTACCGGTATAATCCGCATATTGATGAGGTAATTGTATTACAGGAAGATGAATCATCTGCTTCTCTCGGTAAAAGACTGCGGGAAAGGCATTTCGATATCAGCCTTATGCCGTTACCTGATAAAAGAATCACCCTGGCTCTGTTTGCTGCCGGAATTCCGTTGCGAATCGGATCAGGACACAAGTTGTATCAGTTCCTTACCAATACAAAATCTTCATTCCGACGGAAGTATGACCAACTGAGAAGCGAGGCAGATTATTGCTTGGATCAGGTAAGAAAACTTGGGGTTGTACCTGAATCTGATGCGAGTGAGATTTTCCTTTCAGAGGATGAGACCGGCCAACGAAAGGACATCCGTGAGACTTATCTTGAGCAGAAGAGGTTTTTGATTGGTGTGCACTGCACCAGCGGAAATTCAGCACCTAATGTATCTCCTGCTGAATATGGTAGGTTTCTTTCTATGCTAAGCAATGATCCAGAGATTTCTGTAATGGTAACTGATCATGAGACTCCTGTTGAGTGCAGAGGTATACCGAGGATACATTATCCTGATTTCAGCCATGGGTTGCGACAGTTGATCATTCACATTGCTGCATTCGATTTACTTATTTCAGCATCAACGGGCCCAATGCATTTGGCAGGTGCATTAAAAGTCGATACCCTATCTGTGTTCTGTCCATTGCCAGCGTGTCATCCTACATTATGGGGACCACGGGGTAATACAGCCACATTTGTTATGCCAGAAAATGAGTATTGCAGCCGTCTTTGTCCCGGTGATCCCAAGCTGTGTAATTTTAGCGGTACAAGGGGAATTAACGCAGAGAAATTGTATTCTGCTGTGAAAGACTGGAAGGAAAGAAAAATTCATGTTTGATACCAATAATTTGCTCTTAACCAACCTTCACAATTTCTTCAGCCTGCAGGCTACTTTTATTGATAGTTTTCTCAGGGGTAAGCCAGACGAACTGCTAAAAAAACGGTACTCTAATGAGAAATGGTCTGCATGGGAACAGTTTTGCCACATAGTCCGGTATCAGGAAATGTTCGCTTTACGCATTGCCGATATTTTACAGGATAAAAATCCTTTTTATGAAGCATATCAGCCCGATAGTGATGCCGGTTTCATTCAAATACAGAACAAGAGATTACAAGAGCTCATCGATGGATTACAGATGAGTGCTGAATCGATTCTCAGTGTAGTTAGTGAGAAGGATAGTGACCCTGAGAGCAGACAGGCTTCGCATGCCAAATTTGGCACTCTCAATGCGAAAGAATGGGTGCAATTTTTCATGTTACACGCCTTGCACCACTGGTACGATGTCCAAAAACAGGTATTATTGAACCGCAAATAAGGGGAGGAGGGTTAAATAAGTCTGTCGTTTTTCCCGCCATTTTTAATTACCTTTCAATTCTGTATTTTTTTGAATTCCTATTGTTTTATACACTTTTACATAAAGACACCAAGACAAAAGCCCGTGCAGGAGTAGTACAAACAGCTCATGGAGCAGTGGAAACTCCTGTATTTATGCCTGTTGGGACAAGGGCTACTGTGAAGGCTATTAATCAGGATGTTTTATCTGATGAAATAAAGGCACAAATCATCCTGGGCAATACCTACCACCTGTATTTAAGACCAGGCACTGAAATCCTCGAGAAAGCCGGCGGGCTTCATAAGTTCATGAACTGGAAGAAGCCATTACTGACCGATAGTGGCGGGTTTCAGGTTTTCAGCCTTTCGAGTCTGATGAAGATTAAAAGAACCGGTATTGAGTTCAAATCTCACATTGATGGTTCTAAGCATGTGTTTACTCCTGCAAAAGTTATCGGAATTGAGAGGAGCATCGGGAGTGATATCATGATGCCGCTTGACGAATGCACGCCATACCCGTGTACGTATGAGTATGCAAGAAAGGCTGTACAGCTCACCTCTGTTTGGGCGGCTGAGAACAAAGAAGCATTTGAAAGGACAACTCCTCTTTATGGTCATCAGCAGTATCTGTTTGGCATTGTGCAGGGCAGTGTATATAAAGATTTGCGTGAGCAGTCAGCACGTGATCTAACAGGTATTGGCTTTGACGGTTACTCAATAGGAGGTCTTGCTGTTGGTGAGCCGGCGGAAGTGATGTATGAGATGGTTGATTTTGTGACTGATTTTCTGCCTGAGCATCAGCCCCGATATCTGATGGGGGTTGGCAGACCTGAAAACATGCTTGAGGCAATAGAGCGCGGTTGTGATATGTTTGACTGTGTTATGCCAACAAGAAATGCACGGAACTCCTATATCTTTACCTCAAAGGGTATTCTCTCAATGAGAAACAACCGTTACAAAGACGATTTTTCTCCTATGGATGAAGATTGCGGGTGCTACACATGCAGAAACTATTCACGCGCATATCTCAGGCATCTGTTTATTGCAAAGGAATTATTAGTATTCGAGCTTGCCTCTATTCACAATCTCTATTTTTACGTTCATCTCTTGCAGGAGGCAAGGAAGCATATTCTTGACGGTACCTTTGCAGAATGGAAAGAAGAGACCGTAAAGATGGTTACGAGACATTTATAATTTTTAACTAAACACAAGAAAAGGAAACAGTATGGAACTCTTGCTTTTGATGGGCGGCGCACCTGGACAGGATCAGGGCGGCGGATTGGTTGGAACACTGATCATGTTTGGCAGTATCTTTTTAATCTTTTATTTCATGATTATCCGTCCGCAGCAGAAAAGACAGAAAGAGCGTGAACAGCTCATCAATTCAGCTGAAAAAGGTGATAAAGTTGTTACCAGTGCCGGAATCCATGGCGTCATCACCGGTGTTGAAGACAAAACTGTTTGGGTGCAGATCAGTGATAACACAAAAGTTAAAATGGAAAAATCTGCAATAGCATCAATTGAAAAGAAAAAATCCGAATAGCAATGAAAACATGCTCTGTTGAAGAAGCTTTAGAAGAGATACGTCTTGGGCGGACAATCATCGTTGTGGATGATGAGGACCGTGAGAATGAAGGTGATTTCGTTTGCGCTGCTGAATTTGTAACCCCTGAGGCGATCAATTTTATGATCACACACGGCAGGGGACTTGTTTGTGCTGCCTTGACGGGAAAGCGGTTACATGAACTCGACATACCATTAATGGTCGAAGACAATTCAGCGATTCACCAGACACAGTTCACGGTGTCTGTTGATGCGGTTGAAGGGACCACGACAGGAATCTCTGCATCTGACAGAGCGAAAACGATCAAGATGCTGATCGATAAGGATGCTACCAGAAAAGACTTTGCGGTGCCCGGTCACATTTTTCCGCTCAGAGCATTTGAAGAAGGTGTTCTGCGACGTGCCGGGCATACCGAAGCTGTGGTTGATTTGTGCCGACTGGCTGGTTTGTATCCTGCCGGAATCCTTTGTGAGATATTGAAGGATAATGGTGAAATGGCAAGAATACCAGAGTTAATGGAGCTTGCTGTAAAATTTGACATGAAGGTACTTACGGTCAGGGATCTAATTCACTACAGAATAAAAACTGAGCGTTATGTAGAACGTGTGGTTGACGTAAAACTCCCAACCCGATTTGGAGAGTTTAAGCTGGTATCATATAAGAACCCCCAGGATGACAAAGAACATCTGGCGCTGGTAAAGGGTGATATACATCCTGAGAAACCGGTATTGGTAAGGGTTCATTCTGAATGCCTGACAGGTGATGTATTCCATTCGCTGAGATGTGACTGTCACGATCAATTGAATAAGGCTTTGGAGATTATTGGTGCTTCTGACTCTGGAGTGATTGTCTATATGCGTCAGGAAGGACGTGGTATTGGGCTAACTAATAAGCTGTTTGCGTATCAGCTTCAGGATCATGGCAGAGACACCGTTGAGGCTAATGAAGAACTTGGGTTTAAGGCAGATTTACGAGATTATGGTATTGGCGCACAGATCCTGTTAGATTTAGGGGTACGAAAGATCAGGCTGCTCACGAATAATCCTAAGAAGGTTGTTGGACTTGAAGGGTATGATCTGGAGATTACTGAGCGGGTGCCAATAGAGGTATCACCCAATGAGAGTAATATCAGATACTTAAAGACCAAGAGAGATAAGCTTGGACATTTGATCCTTGAGGGGAAAGACTATCTCTGAAATATCTCAGAGAGCTTTTATAATATTGTTCTCAAGCAGGTAGGATACCTGCAGTAATTGAGTCTCCCCGAAGTGATTGGCTATGAGCTGTAATCCAATGGGCATATTATTTGAATCTAAACCAACTGGAACACTCATTGCGGGAAACCCGCCAAGGTTAACGGGAGTGGTAAAGATATCACTCAGATACATTGATAATGGATTCTGTACTTTCTCTCCAAGACGGAATGCGGTTTCAGGTGTAGTTGGCGTAAGGATGAGATCAACCTCCGCGAAGGCATCCAGGAAGTCTTTCTGAACGAGTCTGCGAACTTTTTGTGCTTTTCTATAATATGCGTCGTAATAGCCTGCTGACAAAATGTACGTACCGAGCATTATCCTTCTTTTTACTTCGTTGCCAAAACCAGATTCTCTGGTATCGCTGTACATATCATTAATTCCACCTCTTTTTTGAACGCGGAGCCCATATTTCACTCCATCATACCTTGATAGATTTGAAGAAACCTCAGCGGTTGTGAGAATGTAATAAGCTGCTGTAGCAAACTCAGTATGCGGAAGCGATATACTGATAATATCGTGGCCCTGTTCCTTCAGAAGTTGAATAACTTCTTCTATCCTTTTCCGGATATCCCCCTGAATTCCATCTATGAAGTACTCTTTTGGTATTCCGATTCTATACTTTTTATCGCAATCATAAAGAAGTGCTGCATACTCCGGAACCGGCAGGGAAGATGAAGTTGAGTCCAGGGGATCAAATCCGGCGATAGCCTGCAAAACGAGGGCTATATCCTCTGTTGTTTTTGCCATGGGACCGATGGAATCGAAGGAAGATGCAAAAGCGGTGAGCCCGTATCGGGAGACACGCGAATAAGTTGGTCTTAATCCATAAATACCACAATATGAAGCAGGCTGGCGGATAGAGCCGCCTGTATCTGTGCCGAGTGCAGCATCGCAAAGAGATGCAGCCACTGCTGCTGCAGAACCACCGCTGGAGCCACCTGGTACTCTTGATGTATCAATGGGATTGAGTACTATGCCTGATGCTGAGGTTTCGTTGGATGAACCCATCGCAAATTCGTCACAATTAGTTGCTCCAAGAATGATAGCGTCTGCATTGAGAAGTCTTTGGGCAGAAGTTGCGGTATAGGGAGGAGCGTAATTTCGAAGAATATCAGATGAGCAGGTGAGGTTTGTTTCCTTAAAAGAGAGGACATCTTTGATCGCAATACATGCTCCCGACAGCAATCCGATCTGACTATTGCTTCCCTGAAATGGGAAAGTGGCGTTAAATGCATTAATATGTTCAAA
>JAEXTR010000251.1 GCA_023406915.1 Bacteroidota bacterium | reverse complement strand
AATCAATACTGTACACCCAATTATTAGCATTATACTCACTTCCCTTGAAAACAGTCACATCAGCAGGTTTCCCTTTGATCTTCGCAATCGTTTCAACCAGATGCATATTGCAAAGATATTCTTTCATATCATGCGCTTCGGTCGTCAGATCGCTGAAGAACAGACTGTCCCAGAAGATTTCATTCCTGGCAAAATGATGACCGGTTTTGCCAGAAAATTCATCCGGATTCAGTGCAACAAACAGCAGGGTGGTGTCCTGGTTCAGGATCGGTTCGAGAGGCATAACGAGCCTTTGTGCTGTGAAAGAAATATGAATTTATACAGCAAAAATACATCTTTTTTTGCTAATTGTCATTGTACCTCTTCAGGGTGAAGCGGTTTAGGTAAAAAAAAAACGCCTTCCGTTTCCGGAAAGGCGGTTAAAAGAGACAAAAGAGACTTTATTTGATCAGGACGAGTTTCTTAACTTGTACAAAGTCTCCGGATACCATACGGTAGATGTAGGTGCCGGAAGAAACGCGCATACCAAAGTCGTTATCACCATTCCATACAACAGTGTACTTACCAGGTGATTTCATTTCGCTCACCAGGGTCCTGATCTCCTGACCCATCATATCGTATATCTTGATGGAGACAGTATTCTGAACCGGTACGCTGAAATTAATCACCGTTGACGGATTGAATGGATTAGGATAATTCTGATCCAGAGCAAATTCGGTCGGAATTGCGTTATCGCCTACAGCGGTAGTTCCGTTCGGAACGAATGCAGCTGCTGGTGAGTAACCGGACCACGTACCATTCTGGTGCTGAGCGCGGACTCTCCAGTAGTATTTTACGCCTGGCTCTAAGCCATTGACTGCATGATGCTGGGCAGTCAGACCGTCAACCGTAACCGCATTGGTAAATTGCGCTGAGGTTGAATACTGCACTTCATACTTCTGCTGTGTTGCTGCTGCTGGCAGGAACCAACTGAGCACAGGTGCAGTAGTATTGATTGCAATATTATTTGCAGGACTTCCGGTAAGCGGTCCCATTGGTGCATAACTGCCTGCGTCTGTGACGAACCATTCAGCTGTGCTCCATGGTGAATAGCTTACCCCGTTAAATGATCTGATCTTGTAGTAGTAGGTCGTTCCCTTCAGCAAGCCGCTCAGCGTTACGCTGGTGGATGTTAATCCTGAAAGGGAAGGAGTACCGGTAAACACATTCGTTGTGTTGTACTCAAAATCATATGTGACGGGATTCGGGCTTACGCCGTTCAGATACCAGCTGACAAAAACGCTCGCAGTATCATAGACTACAGCACCACCGACCGGCCATGAAGGTATAGGCATCAGTGAACCCGAGGTACCCGATACAACGAATGAATCAGGTGCTGACCATGCAGTATAGGTGCCATTAAATGCACGCACTCTCCAGTAATAGGTCTTACCATTTTCCACAAGTGGTATTGTTACTGAAGTTTGGCTCTGGTTGGTGAATGAACCTGCCAGAGGAGCAAAATTAATGTTCTCTGCGTACTGAACATCATAGGTGGTACCAAGACCAGCGTAAGTCATATACCAGCTGAGTAACGGTGAACTGGTGTAAACCATTGCACCGCCAACAGGCCAACTCGGTACAGGGACACTTCCTGCAAAACCGTCATAGACATAGAAACTGTCAAGTCCGGAATATGCAGAATAGGTGGTTCCGTTGTAGGAGCGTGCTCTCCAGTAGTATGTCATACCGGGTGTTAAACCTGACAAGGACACAAAAGTTGAGGTAAGACCTGCATGTGTCGGGGTCAGGTTGACTGGATGACTGGTGCCAATCTGAACTTCAAAGGTGAGTCCAATGCTGGATGTATTCAGATAGAATGACAGTCCTGGGGCAGAGGTGTAAATGGTTACACCGCCAGTCGGATATGAAAGTATAGGAACAGCTACCATTCCTGCACCCTGCACGGTGAAGAATTCACTGTTAGTCCATGCAGAATAGGCATTGCCATTGTATGAACGTACCTGCCATTCATACTGTGCACCACTGGTTAAACCACTCAGTGATACAAAGAGTGAGGTACCAGCTGAAATAGTGTCTGCCCAACCTATTGCAGAGGCTTCCTTGTATCTGACTTCAAACGTTAGATTTGCTGCACCGTTCATCATATAGTAGTATAATGAAGGAGCATTGGTGTACACCAGAGCATTTCCAACCGGCCAGCTTGGCACAGGCGTCAATGCCTGACCAAAGGTTGTAAAGCTGCCAACCGCTGAGTAGCTGATTATTACACCACCGGCAGTCTTTGTACGAACTCTCCAGAAATACTGGGTTCCGGGTGAAAGTGCAGGCGTAGTATAAGTCGTATTTGAACCACGGTTAACAGTAATCACATTTGAAGGATAGAATGTACTATCGGTTGAGTACTGGACATCAAACTGAATACCGAGGTATGACTGGTTGAGGTACCAGGTTAGCAGGGGGGTAAGAGTATAAACAATTGGATTGCCAACCGGGTAGCCCAACTGAGGAACTACCTGAGGAATCGTAGTGAAGGTCCATGCAGCAGAAAAATCTCCTGTGCAGACAGTATCCAAAGCCTGTACTCTCCAGTGATACACTGTGGAATTCATCAGATAGGGATCAACAAGGATTGTTGTATCTGCCAGCACGGAATCGATCAGCAGGGTAGCCGGCAAGAATGTACCAGCGGTCGCAAGCTGAATCCGGTACTCCATAGCACCATCAACACCGTTCCAAACCAATGTGGGGTTGATGGAGATGCCTGTCGCAGCATTCGATGGTGAGGCAAGCATCGGAGGAGCAAGGGTTGTGGTAAAATGGTAGAAACCACTTGGGTCAGAAATCTGACCAAATCCATTGAATGCACTTACACGCCAGTAGTAGTGGGTATAGAAATCCAGCCCACTCAGTGATGCACTGTTCGTAGCAACGGTGTCACCGCCACTGAATACCAGTGAATCGGTTGAGTACTGAACGATGTAATGAGTCGCAGCCGGAACAGGATCCCATGTTAAAGATGGGGAAAGTGATACGCAGGTTGCGTGATTAATCGGTGAAGTGAGAATCGGGGTTTCCAGTTTCGTGGTGAACTGCCATACAGAAGAGTAATGACTTTCGTAGGAGTTACCTGAATTCAGCGCCATCACCCTCCAGTAGAAAATGGTATTCGGAGCGAAACCGGTGAATGCCTGCATCGTATCGGCTGTTGTACCGAAGAGTGCAAGACCGGTGAACATTGGGTCTCCTGAAACTTCAAAATAATAGCTGTCAGCACCATCAACACTGTTCCAAACGATTGAACCGCTGAAGTCTATATTCAGGGCGTTGTTCGTGGGGGCGTTGAGTGCTGGCGAGGCTAATATGGTAGAAAAGCTTTCAGGGGCAGAGTATGCACTGCTGTCCAGCGCATCGTATGACATAACACGCCAATAGTAGACGGTATTATAGTCCAGTCCTGAAAGTCCGACGGTGGTATCAGTTGTAACACCTTCATCCACCAGATTGGTAAAAGCAATATCCGTAGCAACCTGATAGCGGAAGCTGAGATTGCCATCGGACGACCATACCAGTGCCGGATTCAGGACCTGATTAATCGCACCAACAGGGCTGTACAGCGTGGGAACTGTAGCCGCCATTGATACCGATGAAAGCAGTAACACGCAAAACAGCATTACAACAGAAATCCTGCCGCCTGTTACGCTTGGTAATGAGTACTTCATAGCACCTTCCTTATAGTTTTTGAAAAGTGAAGGGAGAAAAATTCTAACACACAGTTATAATTTACTATGTCAACCCATGCATTCCAAGTAAAATAACTGTAATATTCAGACCTAAAAATCTAATTGCGAAAAAATGCTTAAAATGGCGCAAAATGCGATAATATAAAGAGTTAAGGGGTGTGATAAATATCACAAAGGAAAATATACTTATTAAAATTTGAAATTTTGGTTATGGGTATTCAATTATAAATTTGAACAATGAAATGGTTCCAATTTGTTCCATTTTTGAAGTATTACTTGAGGTTGAAATTGTTAATTACAATAAAAACAAAGGGTTAAAAAATCATGATCGCTATGTAAGGATTTTCAGGAAAAGAAGTGTTTTTTACTGGAAATATCACGTTATTACTTTTTTCTTTAGATACTTTCCGATTTTTTTAAAAAGAAAGGCTGTACATGTATACAAAAGAGTTTATGATCCCAGAGGGTTCAAAGGTTCGGCTGTCTGATTTTGATCCTGGTTACACTGCCTCGTTTTACAGTAAGGAGGAGGCAGAGATTAAACTGGACGAGGACAGAAAACAACTTATGAAACTTCAGGAATTGCTCTATGCTCATAACAAATATGGGGTGTTGCTAATTTTTCAGGCAATGGATGCGGCAGGAAAAGATAGTACCATCAAGCATGTGATGAAAGGAATCAATCCCCAGGGGTGTCAGGTACATTCATTTAAAGTACCTTCAACTGAAGAACTTGATCATGACTATATGTGGCGGTATTCAAAGGCGCTGCCTGAACGGGGTAATATAGGCATTTTCAACCGGTCGTATTATGAGGAAGTACTGGTTGTACGTGTACATAAGGAACTGCTCGTTCGCCAAAATCTGCCAGATTCTGTAATAACGGATTCTATCTGGAAACAACGCTATCGTCATATCAGGGAGTATGAAAAATATCTGCACGAAAACGGATTTTTGATTCTGAAGTTCTTCCTGCATGTCTCAAAGGAAGAGCAAAGGCAGAGATTTCTGAAACGTTTGGAGAATCCGGAAAAGAACTGGAAATTCTCGATGTCAGATATTCGGGAGAGAGGGCATTGGGATGCATACATGGATGCATACCAGGATACATTGGAACACACTTCAACTGAGGCAGCACCCTGGTTCGTAATACCTGCCGATAAGAAATGGTTTATGCGGATGGCGGTAGCCGATATCATAGGGGAGGCCATTTCAGGGTTGCCCCTGAAGTACCCAAAAAGTCTGCTTGAGGATACTGGAGAATTAGAACTGGCAAAACAAGAATTGTCGGCGGGATAGCTTCATTTAATATTGATTTTTCATTACCCAAAAGCTATATTCTTGCCCGAATAATCCCTTTTTCGCTGGAAATGTAATGAAAAACTTTCATCAATCCGTGCTCCTGAAAGCGCCATTCGGGTATGCGTTGCATAAGATTGTGTACGATTCTTCCGGTCAGCCGGTTGATTATACTATTGAGGAAATCAACCCTGCATTCGAGGCATTCACTGGTATTCAGGCCTCTGAGGCAATTGGTAAAACGATCAAAGCAATTTTACCTCGAATAGAAAAATCAGAAGAGGAGTGGATTCAGCATCTCGGAAACGTAGTACGTACCGGCAGGGAGATTATTTTCGAACAATACTCCTCACAGATGAAAAGATGGTTCAAGGTCCAGGCATTCTCACCCGGGGAAGGGTATCTCGTTTCGGTACTTCATGATATTACAAATGAAAAGAATCTGTATCAGGGGCTGGATGAGTTTTTTAATATCAATCTCGACCTGTTGTGTATCGCTGACCTGGAAGGTAATTTTATTCGGGTAAATAAAGAGTGGGAGGCAGTCCTCGGCTACTCTGTTGATGATCTTCAAAAAATAAAATTCACTGACTTTGTCCATCCCGATGATCTGGAATCAACCTACGCTACCATGCGTGACCTGAGCAGCGATAAATCAGTCCTCAACTTTGTCAACCGCTACCGAACCAGTGATGGTTCATACCGCTTTATCGAATGGCGTTCCGTACCTCACCATAATTTGATCTATGCCGCTGCAAGAGATATTACTGAAAGCAAGAACATTTCCCTGGAACTCGCATCCGAAAAGAACAGGCTGAAGGCAGTGATCGAAGGAACCAATGTTGGTACATGGGAATGGAATGTTCAGACAGGTGAAACAGAGTTCAATGACCGCTGGTTCGAGATTGTAGGATACAAACGTTCAGAGCTTGAGCCGGTTTCCATACAAACTTGGTTGCAACTCGCCCACCCGGATGATTTGCAGGAGAGCAACCGTTTGCTTCAGCTTCATTTCTCAGGCAAAACTGAATTTTATGAATTCGATAGCCGGATGAAGCATAAGGATGGAAGTTGGGTTTGGGTGCTGGATCGGGGGAAGGTGCAAAGCTGGACTCCGGATGGAAAACCCTTACACATGGCGGGCACTCATCAGGATATAACTGACAGAAAACGAATTGTCAATCGCATTAAGGAGCAAAGTGCACTTATCACTTCATTGCTGAATGCTATTCCTGACCTGATTTTCTTTAAAAATGTACATGGCGTCTATCAGAGTTGCAACAAACAGTTTGCTGCATTAACCGGGAGAATGCAGGAAGAACTGGTAGGGCTGACCGACCTTGAAATATTCCCCCGGGAAGAGGCGCACTATTATCAGCAAACCGATGCAAAAGTCCTTGAAAAACTGGAACCACTCAAATACGAGGAGATCGTTCGGTTCGCTGATGGCAGTCTGAAGGTAATGGATACTTTAAAGACACCATATTACGACGATAGTGGTAACCTGATGGGTATACTGGGTATCAGCCGCGATATTACCGAAAAGAAAAGTTCTGAAACCGCCTTGGAGGAGAGCTATCTGCTTTTGAAGAATCTGTCTAATCAGGTTCCCGGGGCAGTTTACCAGTTTCAGTTGTTTCCCGATGGTGTCATTACAGTACCTTACGCAAATACTAAAATTGAAGAAATATATGAAGTGCAGGTTGAAATTTTAAAGACCAACGCGGCAGTACTGATCGAAAGGTTTCATCCGGAAGACAAGGAGCGTTGCTTACAAAAGATTCTGGAATCTGCACAGAATCTTAGCTTATGGGAGGATGAGTTCAGGGTGATCCTGCCGGTCAAAGGTGAAAGATGGTTACATGGTCAGGCGAACCCTGAAAGGCTTCAGGATGGTAGCGTATTATGGCATGGGTACATCTTTGACTCAACTGAAAGCCGGCAGATTGAGCATGCACTGAGTATCCGGGAGTCATACCTGAATGCGATTATTGAGAACCTGCCTGGCTTAGTGTGGTTAAAGGATAGTCAAAGCAGATTCCTGACTGTCAACACCACTTTCGCAAAAACCTGTGGATATGAGGATCCAAAGGCAATTCTGGGAAAAGATGACTCTGAAATCTGGAACAAAGAGTTAGCTGAGATTTACAAAAAGGATGACGATGAGGTAATGAATGCTGGGGTTCCAAAAATAATCGTCGAACCCATTGATGATCAGGGTGTTCGAAAATGGTTTGAGACGTATAAGGTTCCAGTGTTCCAGGCTGACGGTACCATTATTGGTACTGCAGGATATTCAGTGGATATCTCGGAACGAAAAAAAACCGAAGAGGAGATTAAAAACTATGGAGAGTTTCAGGCGCTTCTGGTAAGAATTGCCACCGAGTATATTAATGCTGACCTTGCAAGTATTGATAGTATCATCAATCTATCTCTTGCAGACTTAGGGAGATTTGTACAAGCCGATCGGGCTTATATATTCAGCTATGACTGGGATGCCAAAACTTGTTCAAACACCTATGAATGGTGCGCTGAAGGAATTACACCCGAAATTCAGAACCTTCAGTTGCTTCCCGTTGAGTTAATCCCTGACTGGACTGAAACTCATCAGCAGGGTAGGATATTGTTCATTGAGGATGTTTCAGCTCTTCAGCCAGGAGCTCTGAAGGATATTTTGGAACCTCAAAAAATCCAGAGTCTCATTTCCATCCCAATTATGAATGGGGGTCTTTGTATCGGGTTCGTAGGATTTGATTCTGTGAAAAAACAGCACCGCTATACAGCCAAAGAAAGTACTCTGCTGGGGGTGTTTGCCCAGATGCTGGTAAATGTGCAGAACCGGCAGAAGGCAGAGATTACTCTGCAATCTTACTCATCTCAGCTGGAATGGAAAAATTTTGAACTCGATATGGCGCTCTTTGAAGCTGAAGCCGCCAGTAAATCAAAATCAGAATTCCTTGCGAACGTGAGTCATGAGATCAGAACACCGATGAACTCAATCTTAGGCTTCAGTGAGGTAATGCTGAACACTACGAAGGATGAAAAGCAAATCAGCTATCTGAAGACCATTCTCAGCAGTGGACGCACGCTACTTTCCCTCATTAATGATATTCTGGACCTCTCAAAAATTGAAGCAGGCAAGATGGAACTATCACCCGAGCTGGTAAACCTGAGGGGTCTGATTGAAGAGAGTATCCAAATGTTCATGCATAAGGCTCTGGAAAAAGGGTTGCAGCTTCATACAACTATTGATCCTGAGCTTCCAGAAAGCGTGCTGATTGATGAGTTGAGGCTGCGGCAAATACTTATTAATCTCATTGGGAACGCAGTAAAATTTACCCAAAAAGGATATGTGAAAATCACCGTCAATGTTTCTGAAAAAAATGAAACCAGTCTGACTCTCTCGATTGATGTTGAAGATTCCGGAATTGGAATTCATGAAAAGGATCATGCACTAATCTTTGAATCATTTAGCCAGCAATATGGTCAGGATTCCCGAAAGTATGGTGGAACGGGATTAGGGTTGGCAATCACAAAACGATTATGTGAACTGATGAATGGCTTAATTACGTTAAAGAGTGAGCCGGATGCAGGTACTACATTTATTCTATTGTTTAAAGATGTCCGGTATGAGAATACAACTGTTACCGATGCAGCAAATTATATGTGGAGCGAGGACGATATTGAATTTAATGGGGAAAGCATTGTAATTGCAGACGATGTCCGTTACAATAGAAATCTGATCAGGGCGTTTCTTGATGGTTTTAATTTAAATATCTATGAAGCTGAAAATGGTAAGGACGCGGTGGATATTATTACCAGGGAAAAACCACAATTAGTCTTTATGGACCTTAGAATGCCAATCATGGATGGATATCGTGCTGCTGAAGCTTTAAAGCGAAATCGGGAAACTTCCACAATTCCCTTGGTTGCTCTGTCGGCATCCACGATGCGTAATCGTCCTGATTCATCCGCTGAGTGTTTTGTTGGATTCATTCGCAAACCGGTTACCAGGGCAGTTCTCATGGGGGAAATTCTGAAGTATGTACCTCATACTGTTCTTCCTGCTTCACAGAAGAAACAAAAAAATATTATACCGGACGCTATTCATGCAGAACAGATCGATGAAATAACTATCACCAGAGAACTTAGGCAGGAGTTCCAAACCCGGTTTTTCTCCCGCATCGATAAGCAGATTGATTTTTTAATAATGAATGAACTGGATCAGCTTGCAACTGAGATGATTGGGTTTGCTGCTGAGCACTCATTTCCACATCTTCGTGAATGCACAGTACTGCTCCATGTGGCAGTCAATGAATTTGATTATGATACGATTCAGCGTTGTCTGATTGATATAAAAAATTTATTCGTATGATGAGAAGAAAGGACCATACCATGATGACCAGGAATAACGGAGATAAATCTGTCATTCTTGCTATAGACGATCAACCGAACAATCTGAAGGTTATTGGAAGTGTTTTAGAAGAGGAATATATCCTCAGTATTGCAAATAATGGTAAGAATGCCCTCCGTATGCTTGAGAATGCACTTCCTGACCTAATTTTGCTAGATATTATGATGCCAGAAATGGATGGATTTCAGGTCTGTGAAAAACTGAAGGAAAACCCGGCAACACGCGATATTCCAGTTATTTTTCTGACTGCAAAGACAGGAATTGATGATATAACAAGGGCATTCGAGGTCGGTGCAGTGGACTATATAGAGAAGCCCTTTAAAGTCGCTGAAGTGAAGGCACGTATCAAAACGCATCTGGAGTTGTACACTGCTCATCAGAAGATCAGACAAATGAACGAAGAATTATTAGCATCTCAGGAGAAACTGAAGGAGACTGCAAAAAAGCTTGAAGTGATAAACCAGGAAAAGGATAAATTTTTCTCCATCATTGCCCATGATCTCCGAAGTCCGTTTGGCGCATTGCTGAATATCAGTGAAATGATCAGGGAGCTTTTAAATGAGAAAGATTACGATCAGGTCGTTCAACTGGGAGACGCACTCGTGGTTTCAGCCCAAAAGACGTATGATTTGCTGGTGAACCTTATGTCATGGGCAAAGATGCAAACAGGCACTCTGGAATGGACACCGGAACCGCTGCAACTATGGGATGTTGCCTATGAAGTAATAGAGCTGCATGCTGAAACAGCCGCCAGTAAGTCTATCACACTCAATAGTAGTATTTCCCGTGACACTATTGTATTTGCTGACGGGAACATGATGGGAACCGTGATCAGGAATCTTGTTTCAAATGCAATTAAGTTCACCAGATCTGGAGGAGAGGTCAGAATAACAGCATCCACAGAGGACAGGATGGTTACAGTTTCTGTTACTGATAGTGGAATTGGTATGGATCAACAAATGCTGGGCAGGTTGTTTATGCTTTCTGAGCAGGTGGGCAGAACCGGAACCGCGGGTGAACCGAGCACTGGCATAGGATTATTGCTCGTTAAAGATTTTGTTGAAAAGAATAATGGCACTATTCAGATTACTTCTGAAGTAGGGAAGGGTACACAATGTTCTTTTACAATACCTGCTGTAACTTAGAATGTGATGCCCAGATCACTGATATTAAAAATACGGAATAGGGTTACTATTCCGGCGGAGTACTTTAAGAAGAATCGTTACTGAAGGAGTACCAACTTCTGAGTGAGAGTAAAACTAAAGTACTGCTGCAAAGCTGACTACCGCAATTTCGGTGGCTCCTGCCTTTCGTAGCACCCTTGAACATTCACAGACTGTGGCTCCTGTGGTAACCACATCGTCGAGCAGGAGGACTTTTTTTCCCTGGTAGTTTTTACCTGTGGGAACGCTGAAGGCATCCCGGATATTATTTTTCCTTTCTGTTTTTTTCATCCACGCCTGCTTGGGAGTGTAACGGGTGCGTTTCAGACCATTGGAGAGGCAGGGGATACCTGTGAATCCTGCAAGTGTCTTCCCCATTATCACTGTCTGATTAAATCCGCGTTCTCCGCGTCTCTTGGGATGGAGCGGCACCGGTATGATGCAATCAGGCAAAAACGGGAGTGGTCGGGTTTGGAGGTGGTGGGCGATCTCAGATCCAATGAATTTCCCTATAGGGTATTGCAACCGGTACTTAAAATTGTGAATTAGTGCCTGAACCACCTCACCTTTGTCAAAAAGGTAGGGTGCAGTGAAAGAGTGAATGGTGCCTGATTCCTGCCGTAGTTTTAGCAGAATCTGTGATGCAGTCTCCGCGGGAAGAAAATGCATCGATTTTTGGCATGTATGACAAACTGTATTTTCTTCCACCTGAAGTGCATTTTTGCACCCTGCGCAGACTCTTGGCAAGAGAAAATCGAAAAACCTGTGTGATCCGGGTAGCAGGGTAATGCTATATCTCACAGCATTCCAGCCCGTTTTCTTAAAAACCACTCTATTGCAAGCAACAAAACAGTCACACTGAGCAGCCATACACTTGTACGGAGATCATACTCAAATACCGATGATTTCTCCCTGACGCTGAGTGACTGGACTTGCCTGAGTGTTTCAAAGAGATCAGAATACTCTTTGTTATAGTAGGTCTTACCAGCAGTTGCATTGCTGAGATTTACGAGAAAATCATATTGCAGTTCGGGACTGATCAACTCCCGCTCAGCATCACCAATCGTAAAACGTCCCTGATCAGTTCCGATCCTTTTTCCGGAGAGGGAAGCAACCGCCTGATAAAAGTAGTCGCCTTTTCTTGTTTCATCAAAAAAGCCCTCGTACAGCCCCTTGCCAGCCGGATTCAGATAGATTTCTTCACTATTTCCATCCGGAGTTCTGATGCTGAGTTTTACCTCTGCGTTGGGCAGGGGATTGAATGATTCATCAAATATTTCTCCTGAGAACTCGACTCGTTCACCCGAGGCATACAGCTGCTGCAACGGTCTTACCTGCACTTGCTTTTTATCAGTGATAGCGCTGAGCCAGCGTGTTGTATTTCCAAAAAACTCATCGAAAATTGTGGACTGGATTGATGCACTTTGTAGCTTCCATCTCCAAATATCACCGGCAAGGATCGATAAAGCACGCTTGTTCCCAATTCTCTTTACGACCATGAGTGGGATACCTGTTGGGATAGAATTTATGGTACCAGAGAGGAGCACTTCGGATTCAGGTCGTGCCTTGAAATTCCAATCTGGAACCATAACTGGGGGGAGGGTATTCCATGTATCGTTAGCGGCATTCCTCGAATAACGGAGAAGGGCATTCTCCGATTTCTCAGGTAAGGCTAATGGACGGACTTCCCTGTACTGCTGACTTCCTGGAGAAAAGGTAAACGGCAGCTCGCTCTCAAGCCATTTGAGTTTTTGTGGGTCTGAATTGTTCGACAACACATGCAGAAGCGATGTATTGCCCCTGAGCAGCGTTTCAAGAATCAGATCTGATACTTCACGGTTACTGTTGACTGATGGATAATTGACGAGCACCAGAATATCAGCTTCCCTGACCCTGCCAGGTTGAGCATTTTTTTCAAGAAAGCGACCAGGACCAGTCTCTGTTAATGTGGTTATAGCCAGATTTGTATCAGCTGCAAGGGCATTCCTTACAAATGTGAAGTCACTGGAGAGTGAGCCGCTGATGAGAAACACTTTTCTTTTATTGTTCTCGACCTTTACAAAAACCGTCCTGCTGTTGTTCACAAGGTTTTTTTCGCCCCCCACTGATGAGGCAGTGATAGTCAGCTTTTGCTCGCCGGTTCCTGAGGGACGAAACTGAAACGGGATTTGCATAGTCTCATTCTGTTGCAGGTTTATCACCACTCTGGTTACCTCACGGTTATCTGCAGAGAGCGAAACAGATATTCCTTCTGCATCGGTACCCAGTGCAGTTACTGTTGCCAGGATGGTGGTTTCCACATTCTGAAATACGATATCATTGTGCAAAATCTTGTTGACGGCAATATCCTTCACCCGTCCCGAATCACCCACGGCAACAGTATAGACCGGAATACCCATCCTTTCGGCTTCAAAAACTGGTGTACTTCCTGAAGTAAGACTGCCATCCGAAATGATTGTAATGGAAGAGAAAAGCTTTTTCTCCAACTGCATCGTAGAAAAGATACTGCTGAAATCAGTGCTTCTTTCTGAAAAGGAGATAGCCTTATTCAGTGAGTCATGCTCAGGGTAATGATGAGTCTCTGATCCGAAAGAATACCATGCAACATTCGGAATTCCGGACCCTTTCATTTGTGAGATGAATTCACGCACGGTTCCGGTACGATCAGTGCCATCATCGTACTTCATTGATAGCGAGTTATCAATAAATACTCCCGCTACCGGATGCTCTTCAGAGGTTTCCCTGATTATCAGTAAAGGTTCAGTAATCAGAAATACGATTACTACCAGTGAAAGAGTACGCAGTACCATAAGAGTGTATCGCAAACCATTCCTTACAGGAGGATTGGTTCTGAGATAGCTGAAAAAAGCAAGTATTGCAGCAACTGCTGCCAGGATGAGTGCTAGCCACACAGACCCTGAGAACTGAAGTGAGAAACCTGATAAAAGCATCTGTTATATGACGGCAGGATCGATGATTGCCGCGTTCAAAGCCTGAAGAACTTCGTAATCCGTCTGATCAAAATGAACCGGTGTGACTGCCACGTAGTTGTTTTTAATTGCAAAATGATCAGTTCCGGGAGTATCGTCAGTATCGGCAAGCATGCCGGTCAGCCAGAAATAATCTCTGCCGGTTGGGTCCTTTCTCTGTTCATACTGATCATCCCATTTGGATGTGCCTTGCTTAGTGAACTGTATTCCTTTTAGCTGAGCTTTGGGTACATCTGGTACATTAATGTTATACAAAGTACCTTTTTTCAGTCCTTTTCCCATGATCTGCTGGACAAAGAATTTGGCAACATCAGCCGCAACGGCAAGGTTTTCTGAGATACGTGAGGCAATAGAAATAGCAATGGCGGGGTAGTCCATCAGGGCTGCTTCCCGTGCTGCTGATACAGTTCCTGAATAGATAACATTGGCGGCAGTATTTGCCCCGTGATTAATGCCTGATACAACGATATCCGGAGGGGTCTCCATCAGGTTTCTGATACCCATTTTTACGCAATCTGCGGGGGAGCCATTCACTGCATAGCCGAAGAACTCTCCATTCTTATAGTATTTAATTACCCTCAGGGGGGTTTGCATAGTGATTGAGTGACCGACTGCGCTTTGCTCCATCAGTGGGGCAACAACGGTGACGTCTGCGATAGTTCTTAATGTAGTGGCAAGTTGATGAATTCCGGCTGAATCTATTCCGTCATCATTTGAAATGAGTATTTTCAATGCTATATCCTTTTCTTTGAATCAACATTACAAATCTAATGTATTTGACGGTGCAACTCAAACGAAGTCACAGAAGTTTCATGTTCATAACATTTTCTTGTTATAAAGCGGGCAGATGTGCTTCACAGCCTCAAAAACGCCGTTTATGTAAATAAACTTGATAAAAAGAATGCTACTTTTCTATTTTGCAGATGATATTCAACCAACTTTTGGAGCAAGTATGACCCGAAAATTATTTTCTTCACTCCTGCTGGGATTGTGCCTTTTTATCACTACTCCGGCGCAGGAGAAGTTTTACGTCCCTGGGGATAATCTCGTTATCGACGGAATACCTCAGATTTCCATGCAGCTTGTTCAGGATATTAACCGCTACCGGGAATTCCGCGCTGCAGGATTTCAGGCGTGGCATCCTGTTCAAAAAGAGATGATTATCTCTACCCGGTTCGCTGAGGTGAGTCAGTTCCACTATCTGAAATTCCCCGGCGGGGCAAGAACCCAGCTTACCTTTTTAAAGGATGGTCCTGGAGGTGCATCGTTTGAACCCGTGAAGGGTGAATATTTTGTTTTTTCGAAGGATACGGATGGAGATGAATACCGTCAACTCTACCGCTTCGACATAAAGGATGGAAAAATCACTCAGCTGACCAACAACAAAGCCCAGAATGGTGGTTATGTATGGACGAACAAGGGTGATAAGTTCGCTTATTCCTCAACCGCACGCAACGGTGCCGATAGGGATATCTGGCTGATGAACCCGCTCGATCCTGCTGCAAGCAAGCTTCTGATAGAGAATCAGGGTGGTGGCTGGGGGGCTAATGACTGGTCACCAGATGATCAAAGGCTTCTTTACTCACAATATCTTTCTGTCAATAAGTCTTTGCTATGGCTGTATGACCTGAAAAAAGGAGAAAAAATCCTTCTTACTAAAGGCTATGATGATCAGGATGTCGTATTCTCAGGCGGCTACTTTTCTAAAGATGGAAAGTATGTGTATACTCTCACAGACCTCAACTCAGAGTTTCAGTATCTGGCAAAAATTGAAGTTGCAACTGGTACTGTAACACCCGTGATGAAGGAATTTCAGTGGGATATTGATGGCTTTGAGTTCTCACCGGATCATAGCCATATCGCTTTTATCCTGAATGAAAACGGAAGCAGCAAGCTGCACGTCAGAAATATGGCAACCAAGGCTGAAGTGAAACTTCCTGTCCTGCCAGTTGGATTGATTGGCGGGCTCGAATGGCACAAAAACGGAAACGATCTTGCCATCGTACTGAATACTGCCAGAACTGCTTCAGATGTGTACTCAATCGACATTGCCAAAAGCGAACTCGTACGCTGGACGTTCTCCGAAACTGGCGGCATCATTACTGACAATTTTGTTGAACCCGAACTGATTTCCTGGAAATCGTTTGATGGTAAAGAGATCACCGGATTCCTGTATTTGCCCGCAAAGAAGACTGGAGACAAAGTCCCTGTGATCATCGATGTACACGGCGGACCTGAAGGACAGGCACGCCCTGGTTTTCTTGGATCACGGAATTATTTGCTGAATGAACTCGGCGTTGCAATCATCTTCCCGAATATCCGCGGGTCGACAGGATTTGGAAAAACCTTTGCAAAACTGGATAATGGATTCCTCCGCGATCATTCCTATAAAGATATCGAAGCATTGATTGACTGGATAGGAACATCATCGAAGTTGGACGTATCCCGCATCATGATCACCGGCGGCAGCTATGGCGGCAATGTGACACTATATGCTGCAGCATTTTATAGCGATAAGATCAAATGTGCACTTTCCATTGTAGGTGCTTCAAGTCTGGTTTCATTCCTTGAAAACACTGCAGGATACCGCAGAGATTTACGTCGTGTTGAATATGGTGATGAAAGAGACCCAAAGATGCGTGAGTATCTGAATAGTATAGCTCCGCTGAACTATGCTGAAAAGATAAAGAAACCTCTGTTCATTGTCCAGGGCGCAAATGATCCAAGAGTGCCTGCCTCAGAAGCTGTGCAAATGATGGAGACACTGAAGCAGATCAAAACACCTCACTGGTACCTGATGGCAAAAGATGAAGGACACGGTTTTGCTAAAAAAGTGAACCAGGATTATCTCTACTATGCTACTGTAAAGTTTATTCAGGAACACCTGATTAAATAGCATTCTTTGGCATGCACCGGTCTCATCCGGTGCATGCTTCTTTTGACACCAGTCTGTTTTTCGTTTCTCCCATTTTCCATTATATTTGCATCATTAACCAATAGATATCTATGTCCCGTTTCGTACTTTTTGTAGTTATGCTCCTGCCAGTAATGAGTTCTGCTCAATCATCAGGGTTGATTCCATACCGTGTTGGTTCTGAATGGGGTTACGCCGATGCAGCAATGAAAATGATTATAAACCCTGAGTATTCCACTGCCCGTAAGTTTTCGCAGGGATTGGCAGCAGTTTCCGTTGGCAGCAGATTCGGCTTTATTGATGAAGATGGGTTGCTGATCACTGAAGTCGTATACGAGGAGGTTGATGATTTTATGAATGGATTTGCACCTGTTGCAAAGGATGGTAAATGGGGTTTTATTAACAGAGAAGGTATCGAGATTATTCCACCCCGGTACGACTGGGTAGGCGTGTTCTCGGATCAACGGGCAGCAGTCGTAATAAATCAAAAACTTGGCTTTATTGATACGGTCGGTACTCTGGTTATTCCCATGATTTATGATTTTGGTTTTGAAGATTTGGAAAATGAGGAAATGATTTCTTTTCATGAAGAACGCGCACGTGTCCGTTTGAACAAAAAGTATGGCTTTGTCGATCCTGACGGGATCGAGATTGTTCCCCCGTCGTATGATTTTGCTTTCCCGTTTAGGGATGGATCTGCTCTGGTGGAGGCTGAAGGGCAGGAAGGTTATATTGATATCAACGGAAACGAGTTTTGGGATTAGGTATGGAGCATCTTTTTAACACCCTCTGGGGACCAGTTCTGGTAGCCATTTTCAGAATTTTTGACGTTACATTTGGTACATTCCGGACTATTCTGGTTGTACAGGGACGGAAAATCCCTGCTGCATTCGTTGGTGCGGCAGAAGTGCTGATCTGGGTCACTGCCATCCAGTACATATTGAAATTTATTGATACAAACCCGTGGAACCTTGCAGGGTACGCAATTGGGTTCGGTCTGGGTAACATCCTGGGTATCACACTCGAACAGAAAATTGGACTCGGTTTTGCTCAGTTGAATATTATATCGGTTCATAAGGCAGACGAATTAACCGAATCGCTCCGTGAATCCGGATTCGGAGTCACTGCGTTGGAGGCTGCGGGAAAAGATGGGAAACGATCAGTGATCATGTGTATTGTAGAAAGAAAGTATCAGAAGAACGTCATGAAAATCATTGATAAGATAGACCCTGATGCATTCATTTCTATCCAGTCTTCGCTGCCTTACCGGGGATTCAGGCACGGATCCAGGAAGTAATGCAGCCCGACTTAACATTTTCTTAACAGAAGGGGCTAGAAGATTTTAGCTATTTTTAAGCGGTGAATTTTGATTTTCACTGCTTGATTCACCCTTTGGAATAAGATATGATGTTGGTAAGGATATGACTGAATTTTACATAATTGCTATTATCGTTCTCGGATTGCTTGCTATCACTGACCTTATGTTCGGGGTAGCGAACGATGCGGTGAATTTTTTAAATTCTGGTATTGGATCTCGTGCTGCTTCACGGCGGACACTGATGATTATAGCCGGATTTGGTATTTTTACCGGTGTGTTCTTCGCATCAGGAATGATGGAGGTTGCCAGGAAAGGTTTCTTCCAGCCCGACAAATTTCTCCTGTTTGATGTGATGACCATTTTCCTGGCAGTGATGTTCACTGATATTCTGCTACTTGATCTGTTTAACACTTTTGGCCTACCTACTTCTACCACAGTATCACTCGTATCAGCGTTTATTGGTTCTTCTATTGCAGTTGCAGCCATCAAGATTTTCTCAACAGGCGGCACACTCGATCAGCTAGGTAACTACCTGAACGTTGGGTCTGCTGTTTCAATCGTAAGCGGTATTTTTATATCGGTGCTGGTTGCATTACCGGTTGGTATTCTACTGCAATACATCACCAGGCTCATTTTTTCTTTCGATTACCAAAAAAATCTGAAGAAGTACGGTGCAATATGGGGGGGGATTGCGTTTACTCTCATTTCCTTCTTTATTCTTATTAAGGGAATGAAAAGCGCAAAGTTTATTGATCCCAGTGTTATTGGCTGGGTAAATGACAATGTTGGGATGCTGATGCTGATCAGTTCAGTTGTATGGTTTCTGATTTTTTTGTTTTTACAGTTTGCTACGAAGATCAATATTCTTAAAGTCATAGTGCTCTTCGGTACCTTCGCACTTGCGCTCTCTTTTGCCGCGAATGACCTGGTTAATTTCATCGGTGCACCCATTGCTGGTTATACCGCATTTACAATTGGTTCGGCTGGCGGATTTTCTGATACCATGACGATGGGTGAGTTAGCTTCTTCAGATGCTGCACCACCTTGGTATTTTCTGATCCTGGCTGGGATTATTATGACAGGGACCCTCTTCGTCTCCAAAAAAGCCAATACCGTCACGAAAACTGAAGTGAACCTGGGAAGACAGACCGAAGGATTTGAACGCTTCGACTCATCAACAGTTTCCCGCGGCTTAGTCAGAATGGGAATTTCAATAGTTGAAGGTTTAAAAAAGGTTCTCCCAGATTCAGCTATTGCTAAGATCAATACAAGATTCGTTTCATTACCGCATACGGGCACTGAAGAGAGAGGTGAGTTCGATCTTCTGCGTGCTGCCGTGAATCTTGTAGTGGCAAGTAGTTTGATATCTTTGGGAACATCATTAAAACTTCCACTTTCCACAACTTATGTGACCTTTATTGTTGCAATGGGTACATCGCTTGCAGACCGGGCGTGGGGGAGAGAGAGTGCGGTATACCGTGTAAATGGAGTATTGACTGTGATATCAGGGTGGTTCATTACAGCGATTATTGCGATTATAGTATCCATGACATTCGCTACTTTTATTCATTTCACCAGTTTAGTGGCAGTTTTTGTGTTAGTAGCGGCATCCGGGTACTTTATCTATCACACTACGGTACTTCATCGCCGTAGGGAGGCACAGGAAAACAAGAGTCGCGCGGGTGTAGCTTCAGAATCTGAATCGAAAGAATCGAGTGACCTCGTTATTCACAAGGAACTTGCGCAGCGGATAGAAGACTTTACAGGGATAGTAAAGACAGCAATGAACGGTTTTATGGAGGAAAAACGTAAGGTAACCAAGAATGCTTACTCCGATGCGAAAAATGCCAAAGAAGAGCTGCTTCCTATCTTTAACTCACTGGTCAACTCACTTCAGTTTTTGAATGAGTCTGATTTGAACAAGAGTTTCCGTTACGGCAGGCTGATGTCGTGCCTTGAGGAGACTGCTGAAAAAACGTTATCCATTGCCAAAAAAGCTTTCAGTCACCTTGATAATAATCACCATGCGCCTGCTAAAGAAACTTCTGCTGAATTGAAGAAGCTGCTCGATATTTATTGCAAAAAGGCAGAAATAGTCATTCAGGCAGTGAGAGATGATAAGTTTGAACTGGCGCAAATTCGTGACTTGGATAAAGAATTCGTTAAAGCGGCTAAAAAACTGGAGAATGAACAGTTCCTGAAGATAAAGAAGCGCGTACAGGGATTCAAAACCCACATGCTCACGGTGAGACTCATTTCTGACCTTGAAGATATTTCAGATCGTTATACCGAAATTGCCGTTGAATTGCATTCAAACGGAGCTACCCCACCTGCCACTCTTCAGTAAGATGTGGTAAGGGAGCATTCAATATTCTTACAAGACCTGCACTTCACGAAGGTGCAGGTCTTTTTTTGTGCTCCCGTATCCGGTGAACTTGAAGAATTAATTGATGATAATACGAGAATTCGTTTGATTATTTCTTAAATCTACGTTATTTTCGATACGATAAATCTATCTTAATATGCGGAGCACTATATGACTTTAGACGCCCTTGGAATGATTGAAACCAAAGGATTAGTTGGCGCAATTGAAGCCGCTGATGCAATGGTTAAAGCAGCAAAAGTTGAGCTCATCGGAAAAGAAACCATCGGTGGCGGTTTTGTTACCGTTATGGTTCGCGGTGATGTTGGCGCTGTAAAAGCCGCAACTGATGCTGGCGCAGCAGCTGCACAGCGTGTTGGCGAACTCGTTTCGGTACATGTCATTCCACGTCCCCACACAGATGTTGAATTGATTCTGCCCAAAAGACCTTCTTTATAAAATAGAACCCCCGGGTTTCAATGCTTTACGCTTTAGGTCTGATTGAAACACGTGGTTTGATTGGGGCGATCGAAGCTGCTGACGCCATGGTGAAAGCAGCTGATGTGAAACTGATCGGCAAGGAAAAAACAAATCCTGCATTAATCACTGTCAAGGTGGTTGGTGAAGTTTCTGCGGTAAAAGCCGCTGTAGATGCAGGTGCTGCCGCTGCCAAAAGGATCGGTGAACTGGTCGCCCAACATATCATTCCCAAACCAGATGATCAAATGATCTCTCTCTATCCCGAATTACTGATTTCGGATAGGGAAGTAGCATCTGTTCTGGTACCCGTTTCCGAACCCGAAGCACCAGCAAAAAAGACCAGAAAAAGAAAATCTTCCCCACAGGAAATAACACCTGAAGTTCCAGTTGAGAACAACTCCGTTGAACACATTCCTGTTCAGATCGAAGATGTTCAACCTGCTCCCGTTACGGAGCAAATTGATTCTGCCCCAGAAACCGTCCTTTCAGCTCCGGAGCCTGCTCCCGAAGTAACTGAACCAGACTCTGAACCTCAACCAGAAAAGAAACCGGAAAGAAAACAACGCGTACCAAAAGCATCAAGGATTGATGAAGCCTACGTTCATGGAGATTTATTTGGATTCCTGAATGCTGTTGCTGATGAAAACCTACAATCCGAACCGGATAAAGTTGTCTCAGAAGCAAAACCTACAGAGACCGTAATTTCAGAACCTGTAACTCCTGAACCTGTAGAAGCTTACGATGAATTACCTGAATCAGAATCTCATGAAAGAACTCTGGTTCCTGAGGAAGAGGTAACTGAGCCTGCTCCCGAGTCTGAGATTGTGAGTGAACAGGGAGGATTGCAGATCGACGAGGTTGGAGAGGAATCTGTTGAGGATACCTCCAGCATGATGGATACCCTGTTAAACGATGCACCGATTGAGTCTGCTCCCGAGGTTGACACCGAAGGTCTGCTCCCGGACGTTGAGGATATCCCTGAATCTGATGAAGCGGAGCATGATCAACATGAAGATATCGACATTTCTTCAATTACGATGAGCCTCCTTGAAAACAAGAACGTTGCTGAACTCCGCCGCCTCGCCCGCGCCTATCCAGATTTCCCCATAGCCGGCAGACAAATTTCCCGTGCAAACCGCCATGAGCTGCTGACCTACTTCAATATTCTGCTGACCTGAGATTATTGAAGCATCAATTGATAGTAGTGTCTTAATTTACTCTTCCCATACTTAGCGAATCGAAAAAACTAATTCAGGATCTAATATATTGTACCTGATGAAAATCCCTGTTTCTTGTGATGATTCTCTTATGATTATAAGTTATATTTTCTACCATATTTTTTGAAAGTTTGAAATTGGAATCTCTACTCCCGTATTTTTTTGGAAGTTTTCTTCTTAGTGTAGTTCATGCCATCATTCCCAATCATTGGCTCCCCTTAATCGCATTAGGCAGGTCTGAGAAATGGTCTGTGAAAGAGACGCTCGGGATTACCGCAATTACAGGCATGGCGCATACATTCAGTACGATCCTGCTGGGAATTCTTGTCGGATTGATTGGTTTTAAACTCACCCACGAATTTGAAGAGATAACCCATATCGTTGCCCCATCGGTTCTGGTTCTTCTCGGTCTCTTTTATCTGGTGAAGGATTTACTCTCAAAGAAGCATCATCATCATGATCATTTCCACGTTGATAAAATTGAACCAACAAAGCGAAAAAACAAGAAGGCGCTGATTGCCTCGCTCAGTTTCGCCATGTTTTTCTCCCCCTGTATTGAGATTGAAGCATACTACCTGCAGGCGAGCGCACAGGGGTGGGCAGGAATTCTGCTTGTTTCTATAAACTATTTTGTTGTAACAGTAGGGGGAATGGTTCTTCTTGTTTTTCTGGGACAGAAAGGACTTGAAAAGATGAACTGGCATTTCCTTGAGCACCATGAGAAGCTGCTTACTGGCATCGTTTTGATTCTGGTAGGCATATTTGCATTCTTTGGACATCACGAGTAAGGTACTTCCTGCATGAGCCCCCATAATCATAGCCATGGTCATGGTCACCATCACCACCATGCGAATCCAACGGGAAAACTTGAAAAAGCATTTAAGGCTGGTGTTGCCCTCAATGTGGTCTATATCATTATCGAGGCGGGTATTGGCTTCTATACAGGCTCACTGGCACTCCTGGCGGATGCAGGTCATAACCTGAGCGATGTGCTTGGATTGCTAATTGCCTGGGGGGCATTGCTGCTCACAAAAAAACGCTCAACCGCAAAACGGACATACGGGTATAAGCGTTCGTCCATACTGGCAGCCTTGGCTAATGCAGTGATCTTGCTGATTACCGTGGGTGCAATTTTAGTTGAGGCAATCAGGCGGTTTACTGAACCGATTGAAGTGCCGGGTGATATGATAATATGGGTTGCGGGTATTGGCGTCATTGTAAATGCTGCAACCGCACTCTTCTTTTTCAGGGATCAGCATCACGATATCAATGCAAAGGGCGCCTACTTACACATGGTTGCCGATGCTGCAATATCACTTGGGGTGGTGGTTGCAGGTATTGTGATTCAGACAACAGGCTTTGCAATGATAGATTCCTTGGTGAGCATTGTGATTGTAATTGTTATCACAATCGGCACTTGGGGATTGCTAAAGGATTCCCTGAATCTTGCACTAGATGCAGTTCCTGAAGGTGTTGATTACGCGGCAGTGGAGCAGTACCTGAAAAGTCTTCCCGGGGTAATCTCAATGCATGATCTTCATATCTGGGCATTGAGCACCACAGAAACCGCCCTTACCGTTCATTTGCTAATTCCGGAAGGTATAGAAGGAGATGAATTCCTGAACAGTGCCGCGGCTGAACTCCATGAAAGGTTTGGAATCTGCCACACCACTATTCAGGCTGAAAAAGGGGACACTGGTCAAAGTTGTGTGCTCGATACTCGGCACACCTGTTAGTTAAGATAGAATAAAGTGGGCAGCATCTTTCGTATCAAGTGGCTGCGTTGCGATTTCTTTCTTACCGGATTCTGAGGCTGCCAGAATAAAGAACGGCGATCCATCAGTTACCTTCAGGTCAAACACTTCGTTATTCATACTGATCTTCGTATAGTATGAAGTCTTTCCCTTGTTCCCGGTAATTGCATCGTAATCCTCTGAGAAAAGAAATTTCTTATAATTGAGCACAAATTTCCTCTCGTCCTCGGTTTTGAAATAGTAACGGTCAGTCCGGTATTCAAAGCCCCGTTCAGTTTCTGTACCTTCAGTTGCAAAGGCTTCATCAGTTTGGAATAATACCGCTTTCATCATCTGTAATCCTGTTTTTATGAAAATGATTCTTTTTGCAATTTTTTAGACTCTTTGATTCAAAAATGGTTGTATCTGTCGATGCCAGGAGTTAATAATCACGTAACCTATTGGTAACCGTGGCTTAACACCCCTGAATGTTTCGCTCGCTATTTTAGGCCATACAAAAACAGGATTTTTATGGCTACCATAGTATCAATTATTGGAATCTCCCTGATGGCAGTGATCAGAGTTGCCGCAAACAGGTTAAGCTGCAGGATGCTGTATCCGGCGCAAACCCCTGAGACATCCGGAATAAAAACAGAGTGCATGAGTCAGGCTTCCTGATTTCATAAGCCTGTTCCTCACATTTCGTCTTCACAAATGGGTGAGACGAACCACCTTTCCTTTGCCAAATCCCAAAGATTTCTTACATTTGTGTCTTAAATTTTCTGCCCCCGTAGCTCAGTGGATAGAGCATCGGCCTCCGGAGCCGTGTGCACAGGTTCGACTCCTGTCGGGGGTACAAAAAAGTTTGAATTTGGCTTAAAAACGAAGAAAATATGTAA
>JAEXTR010000223.1 GCA_023406915.1 Bacteroidota bacterium | reverse complement strand
TACAGCGGAGCATCTGCGGACCTTTTCTGCGGTTGCCTATTGCTTTGCCGCCAGGCTGAGAAAGAAAGTTTCAGTGCCTCTTGGCATTATTGTGAGTGCCGTCGGCGGTACAAGGATCGAGACCTGGATGCCGAAAGAAACATTGCAGACTCTCCCCTTTCAGCACATTGATTTACCGTATCTTAAGCGGCTGATCATGACACGAAATGAGGTTGAAAGGCAATATCTGCCAACAGTGAATTACAATGCGATGATTGCACCACTGACCAGGTTTCCGGTGAAAGGATTTTTATGGTACCAGGGGGAGGCAAACGCCGTTGATCCGGATACATACCAGCAATTATCTGAAGCCCTTATTGCTGCGTGGCGTGAAAAATGGGGCGATGCTACGCTTCCGTTTCTGTTTGTGCAGCTTGCAAATTACGGTGGTGAGGAGGGTGTGTGGAAGGATGATGACTGGGCACGGTTGAGAGAAGCGCAGGAATTGTTGCTGCATGTACCGCAAACAGGTATGGTGACCGCAGCGGATTTGGGTGAGACAAATGATATTCACCCGAAGCGGAAAAGAGAAGTCGGTGAACGGCTTGCGGAACTGGCATTACAGATGGTGTATGGTATTGAGAGCCCGTATGATGTAGTGAAAGCGATCTCTGTCAGGGAAAGCGAAGCAGGACTGGTGCTGGATATTCAGCATGGTGAAGGGCTGCATTCCACACTGGATGATATACAAGATTTTGAAACCTTCACAAAAGATGGAAAAGTGATACGGGAAAAGGTTATCCTGCACGAAAACCGAATCGTGTTACCCGATGTAAAAACTGGGCAGACTGACTGGGTGCGATACGGATGGAGTAATGATCCGCGTCTCAGCATTTATAACAGTCGGGGCAATCCGTTGCTGCCGTTCAGAATGCAGGTTCAGTAACAGCTGCTTTTATTTTTTCATGTATTTCCAGTTACGGGATTTCCCTTCTTCCAGCCATTCGATCATCGTGGCAACACGCTTTTCACGGGTGGCGTCAGTTTTTGCATCGGTGATCCATTCAATGTATTCCCTTTTATGTGAGGGACTGAAGTTCTGAAAAGTTTCCATTGCTTTAGGGCTTGATTTCAGATAGTCAAGAAAACCATCAGGAATTTCCACCGGAGCCTTCGCGGCACGTACTTTTTGCGGCAGTGCAATCCCCTCTTCATTGAGTCTGACAGCATCCTTTACCAGGGAGAGAAATATCTTGTCTTTCGGGAGGTCCTTAAGAGTTGCAATCTGACCAAGGTTTCCCATCGCACCGGAACCGGTTTCGTACAGAACTTTTTCTGGATCATTGATGAGTGATGCCTTCCAGAAGCCGAAGGAGCAGTGCTGTTTGTGGGCTGCCATGGAGCATACCATACCCTTATACTCGAAACACGGGAAGCCCCATTTTATTGTTTCGGTCATATCCGGGTGCGCCTTGTGCACCAGTTGACGGATTTTGTGAAGGATAGGCTGAGCAAAGGGCTGGGCTTTATCGATATAGGCATCAACTCTTGGATCGGTTTTCATTTTTGACTCAAAATTTGTTATACAATAGAGGGAAATTACTTATTGCAGGGGAAAGATTCAAGAAGGAGTTGAGGGGTAATTAAGGAGGTAATAGCAGAATAGTAATGATACATAGATATTTGGTGGGGCTGTTAAAAAAACCCCGTAAAGATTCTTTATTACGGGCAACAAAACAGCAAAAAATGCTTATTTTAGGAAATGTGAATTATCACGTTTTCCTGCACCATTTCACACTGTACACCACTGTTTCAATATCGGGATTCTATGAGTCGTATTTTTGCACACTTTTTTCTGATCATGCTTGTTTCGGCTGCACTGCATGGGCTGCTGGCGCAGGATAGTCTTGTTTTTATTGTCAGGGTTGATGACATTCAATCCAGAAACGTAGTTACCCAACCGAGAAGTATTCTTCCGTTTCAGAACGCTGTTGCCCAGCGGGGCGGCAAGGTAACCTGGGCGGTGATCCCCCACCGGCTGATTGAATCACAGAATACGAATGGTGTCCTTTCGAAGGAATTGCGCAGCAGTATCGCCGCGGGGCATGAGATATCGGTGCATGGATACATCCACATCTGTACACGGTGCAATCAATCGGGACATGAGATGTATTGTGCATCCCAGTCATACGGATTCAGCCTGAGTCAGCAGAAGAAACTGGTGGCTGACGGATTAAAGATTCTTTTGGATACACTTGGCGTAGTGCCAACTTCATTTGTTCCACCGGGACATTATTGTGACACCGTAACGTTCCAGGCATTGCTGGATCATCAGTTACCTTATCTTTCTGCCACGCGACCGACAAAATCATACATTTATAAAAATCTTTATAATCTGAGTCCGAACAATGAGTACACCTGGCAGCTTACCCCACAGGATTATCAGACTAAGCTGGCGGCTGCAATTCAGGATGTGATGACGAAGGGTGTGGCACAAGGGTATTATTGCCTGCTGCTGCATGATCCGTTTATCAGGGATGGTTATGAAAACGGGCTGGTAGTAAGGTGGACGGGTGAGTTGCTTGATTCGATCAATGCGCGATTACAGGGCAGGGTTATCTATATGACGCTGAGCGAGGCATCTGAGCGCTTCAGGAATCAGCCTACCAGTATTGAAGAAGAGTCATCGGTACCAGTGGATTTTCTGACAGTGGTTGGATATCCGAACCCGTTTAATCCGCATACCTCATTGAGGATCTCCCTCAGGGAACAATGTATCCTGAAGCTTCGTATATTTGACGGTAGTGGTCAGTTACTTGAGGAGCGATCATTAGGTATGGTACCTGCGGGTGTATTACCGTTAGCGCTTGACGGGTCAGGATTTGCATCCGGGGTGATATTTGCAGAGGTTTCTGGCACAACAGCGGACGGAAAACCTGTAAGAGTTACCTGGAAGGGCATACTGCTCAGGTAAATATTTCCTGTCTGCATGACAGATATCATTTGAAAATACTATAATAACCAATAGATTTTCGTACACAATTAACGAATCCTATACAGGACATTTTCTTGGAATTCATCGACTTTTTTCTCCATATCGATCAGCATCTGGCAGAGATCATCAGGAACTACGGCACCTATACCTATATTATTTTGTTCGCTGTAATTTTTCTTGAGACCGGGATCATTGTTTCCCCTTTCTTGCCGGGGGACTCCCTGATTTTTGCTGCGGCACTGTTTGCCGCCAAGGGAGAGCTGGATATCAATATACTTGCCACTATTATTCCCCTTGCAGCAATCATGGGGGACACGGTAAATTATTCTATCGGGAAGTTTATAGGTCCGAAGATTTTTACAAAGGAGAAATCGTTTTTCTTCAACAGGGATTATCTGAACAGGACACAGCGATATTATGAAAAGCATGGCGGAAAGACGCTGATCATTGCACGGTTCATGCCCATTTTCAGAACCTTAGCACCTTTTGTTGCAGGTGTGGGGAAGATGCGGTTCAGGAGGTTTATCAGTTTCAGTGTGGCGGGGGGATTGTTTTGGACACTCCTTTTCACCTTTGCGGGATACTATTTTGGCAATCTCCAGGTAGTGAAGGAGAATTTTACGCTGGTGATTCTGGCAGTAGTGTTTGTTCCGATGATACCCTTTGCGGTGCAGTATCTGATCAAGCGTTGTTGCCGTACACGTGAGATTGATACATTATAGGATGATTTGTAGGACAGGATACAGTTCTACCATCCGTACCAATACGGTTTTTTGAAAGATATACAGGGGGAAAGGTTTGCGAGGCAAAAAAGGGGGAGCCACCTACCGGAATTGAACCGGTGACCTACGCATTACGAGTGCGTTGCTCTACCAGCTGAGCTAAGGTGGCTTAGGTTACAAACCTATCAGAGGTTAACGAACCCTCTTCTTATGACGATTCTTTCTTAATCTCTTCTTTCTTTTATGCGTCGACATTTTATGGCGTTTTCTTTTCCTGCCGCAAGGCATAGGCTCATCCTCCGGATTCGTATGATTTAATGTTGATTAATAAGGCTCTGGGCGTGACGAGCAACCTCAGTGTTCGGTGCCAGAGTAATAACTTTTTTAAAATAGACTTTTGCTCCGGCAGCATCGCCGGAATTCAGCTTCACGATACCCATATTCAGATGACCATTCACATGATTGGGATCGATAGAAAGCGCTTTTCCGATTATTGTGGTAGCGCTGTTAAAATCATTTACATAAAAATACACAGTACCCAGGTCGACCAGTACATTTGTGTTTTTTGGATCTTTTACAAGATACTGTTCATAGTATTGAATTGCTTTCCTGAACAGCAACGTGTCACCGTGTGCCTCAACCCCGGCATCGTAAAATGCATTTGCAGTCTGGAGCGTGAGAGCCACATCATCGGGTGACTGCGACAATTGTTTTTCGAGTTGCAGAGCGTGATCAGTACCACCATGGCTATGGTTATGGTCTGATTCCATCATATTATTCTGCACAGTACCTGTACCCTGCTGCATAACAGGTGCAGCCTTATCAAAGATACCAGCGATCAGCAAAACGAGGAGTACCACGCCGGCAGTGACCACAGCGGTACCAGCCACATAGTTCCAGGGCACATCATTCGCAGGGGCATTTGCAGGTTTCTGACCCACCTTCTTATCCTGTTGCCTGGGGGATGCTGAGGTTCCGGATTTTTTCTTTTCAGATTGCTTTGCGATAGTGGGCTGCACGGAGCGCCATTCAGTCTTTGCCTTTTCGTGGTTTATCTTTCCACCGCAACCTGCACAGACTGTTGCAGACACTTCATTATCATCACCACACAGCGGGCAAACGAGCACTTCTCTTCGGGCAGATTCCTGCACCGGGGCCTCTGTCCTGTTAGACTCCGGAGCCTGTAGCTTTGCAGAGCACATAGGGCAATACAGATACTTTTGATCTGTGTTAAAGTTGCATACAGGGCAAATCAGACTCAAACTGAACCTTCCGGTTTCTGATTTTTCATTCCCTCATTGACCGCAGACTTGAATTCCTTGGAAAACTTAAATACCGGAACATGATGAGCAGGCACAAAGACCTTCTCACCGGTTTTAGGGTTTCTGGCATACCGTTCTTTTTTTGCCTTCACTTTATAGGACCCAAAATGACGGATTTCGATTCCATTTCCCTTACGAAGCGAATCAATCACGCAGTTAAAGAAGCCTTCAATAACGGCTTCAGTCTCTAATTTCGTCAATCCGGTACCAGCTGCTACGACATCAACTATGTCTGCTTTGGTCATTTATTTCTCCAAAAGCTTCAGAAAATTTTCAAGAATAGAATATTAAAAATACGCATGTAGCAAGAATAAAACAACCTTTTTATATTGTTTTTTAATGGTTTACGGGGATTGGATGGTGGCAGAGCCTTCCGAAAATATTTTCCGGAAACGGAAAGATAATATGAGTTGCATCACAACCTGATTGTGTATGGTTTGCATTATTCATTATATTTGGGCGTCAAAGAGGGCATCTTTGGCAATTAATGAGTCGTTATTAAAAGTGTATCAAAGTAATACACCTATCTCAGAATAAGAATCTCACCCATTGGAAATTAAAGTAAAAAACGCAGTTTATGCCTGGCATGAATTTTGCTCTATGTATCATTATGAAAAATGAAAGAAATATATGATAGAGATCATTAAAGACGCAGTGATTTACGTTGGCGGCAGCGTCCTTCTCTTTATTATCATTTCCTTCATCGTTTATAAGGTGAAGGAATATTTCAGCTCGGAAGAGAAACCTTATGACTCAATCATTAAGGAGCAAAAACTGGCAGCAGAAAAGCAGGCACAAGCAATGCAGACACAGCAACCCAAACCAGCGGCACAAAAGCCACAGGCACCAAAGAAGCATGATCTCCCAATTGTAAAGCAGGAGAATGTAAAAGTAGTGCATAATACGGAGGCGGTTCACAGTGAGCAGGTACGTAATAACCCGCTGAGAAAGAGCCGTTCTCATTCAAAGGTTTTTGAGCATGTACTGAAGCCAGCTAACAGAGAGAGATTCAAGGTTATTAACAATCAGCAGGCGACATCGCGTTCAGGCTCTGGCGGAAGGGCAAACAGACCTTTTTATCATCCAACTACCTCAGCACTTGAAGCACGGGTTGCACGGCGCGAAGATGTGATGACTGGTTATGATAAAGAGGAAGGAAGTCTGAAGAAGATCAGCTTCAACGCACGCGGTTTATAGTTTTTTAGATTGGTTAGTAAAAGAAAAAGGCTGTCCTGTTGATTCAGGGACAGCCTTTTTTCGTTTAAAGGGGTTTGTTGCGCTTATTCAAAAGCGAGATTTCGTCTCATAGTTTCGGTATCATAAGGAGCGGGTTCTCCGCCGAGATACTTATGGAACCACTCAAGATGGGCGTTATAATAGAGAGGCATTGAGCGCAACCCTGCAGGCCAGTGTCCATCGTTTTTGAAGACGATCAACCGGGAGTCAATACCCATACGTTGCAGAGCTGTGAAGTATTCAAGACTCTGTGTGTAGGATACCCGGTAGTCTTTTTCGCCAGTAACGATTAGTGTGGGGGTAGAGAAACTAGTCATATACTCTGACGGAGAAAACTTCTTATAGAGTTCAGAGGTATAGGGGGTGCCTTTCAGATCCCACTCAGGGAACCAGAGTTCTTCGGTGGTACCCCAGAATGAAGTAAGATTATACAATCCCATCATTGAAGCGAAACACTTGAACCGTTTTGTAGTTGCCTGCAGATAGTTCACTGCGTAGCCACCATACGACCATCCCATTGCACCGATCCTATCAGCATCCACATACGGAAGCTTTGAAAGTGAATCAGTGATCAGCATAACATCCTGAAGGTTCCTGCCACCCCAGTCACCAGAGATCTGCGCCGTGAATGCCTGCCCATACCCGGTTGAGCCATGGGTGTTTGGCAGCACATAGATATATCCGTAGCCGGAGTACATCTGATTATCGCCGCGGAAGGCATCCTGCCACTGACTTTGTGGACCACCGTGGATATTGATGACCACAGGATATTTTTTTGACGGGTCGAAACCGTGTGGTTTTACCACAAAGCAATGAATTGGTGTGCCCTGTGAGCCATTGATCCACATCGATTCTGCGGGTCTCAGGTCAACCTGGTCTGTCAGTTCCTGATTCAGGTTCGTGAGTTGTGATTCTTTTTTGGTATTCAGATCGAGGATGTAGAGTTCTGAAGGTTTATGATTCAAACGATATGTATAGAGGAGGAAATCCTTCCCTGACTGGAATGCATCGATTGATCTCTCCCCAATCACGAGTTTTGTTTCACCGGTTGAGGGGTTCAGGCGATAGATCGGACGGTACCCTTTTTCCTGTGCAGTGAAGAGGATATCTCCAGTTGAGGGGTGAAAGAGGATATCATCAACCCAGTTATCGAAGTTTTCTGTCAGTGTGGTGATCTGATTTGTCTTCAGATCAAACTTTGCAATACGGAAGCGATCAGATTCATACCGGGGGGTGATCTGCTTTCTGAAGGCGAGGAATGAACCGTCGGGTGAGAAGGTCGGGGTTCCATCCCATGCTTTATTTTCGGCAGTGATATTGACAAGTTTTCCGGTAGCGAGTTCGAGCATCCAGAGGTCAGAGTTTGTAGAGAGTGCCTGGTCTTTATCGCGGTTTGAAGCGAAGCAGAGATACTTTGAATCCTGTGAGAAATTATATCCCACTCCCCCGCCGAGCATAAAGACAGGTGAATTATGTGGACCAGGGGTCACGTTTTTGATTGTACCAGAAGCGAGATCGAGGGTGAAAATCTGATTATATTTGCCTTCGAAGTAGGATGTCCAGTGGCGGAAGAGGAGATCGTTTGCGTAGTACGCCTGGATTGGTCCATCAGCAGCGGCATTCGCAATCCGTTCATTGCAGGAATCATCTTCAGCACATTCGGGGTAAGTTTCAGCCATGAACGCGATAGTTTTACCATCAGGTGAGAGGACAGGTTCACCGATGCCAAGTTTTGTATCAGTGAGCTGTTTTCCTTCTTTGGCTTCAAAATCGTACTGGAAGAGCTGCGGGTAGCCTTCAACAGTTTTCATGTAGTAGAATTCGGCATCACTGGTACCCCAGAAAAAGGAGTAGGGAGTGCCGGTGCCGGTTTGCACTGTGTCATTCACCATTTCCCTGAGATTCATCATCATCAGCACAGTTTTTGATCTGCCGGTTTTTAGGTTTGGGGTGGAGACTGAGTAGGCAACCAGTTTTTCTGAGGGTGAAAGTGAAAAAGCCGGAATGGATTTCACCTTATATAGATCATCAAGACGGAATGCGCGCTTCTGCGGGAAAAGCATTACGGTGCAGAGTGCGAGCATCGTCAGGGTTTTGAGGATATGCATAACCGTTCCTTTTGGGACTGAATAAAAAAGGTTTAATTCGTAAATTTCTTATCCTAATAATTTACAAAAAATATCTGTCAGAAAGGACACTATGAAGCAACGGTTTTCAATTGAAGGCATGAGCTGTATGCATTGTGTGAATGCGGTGAAACAAGCGTTGGAAGAAATCGGGATCACGAGTCATGAAGTCGAAAAAGGTTCTGCTATCGTGAACTACGATCCGGAAGTCTTAACCGAAGCAAAGATCAGTGAA
>JAEXTR010000193.1 GCA_023406915.1 Bacteroidota bacterium | reverse complement strand
CTACTATTCCGAAGTCCAGCTGTGCCTTCATCCCTCACGGGTTCAGCATTATTATATGTTCTGAATTTTCCGCTGCTGGTTGTTGGAATTGGTAGTAGTGGTGCCCACCATGGGCTGGCATGGAAATGATGATAACGCCCGTAATATTCCTCATCATAATAGTCATACTCCCGGGATTCATCACGTTCCTCATCATAGTACTCAGCATGTTCTTCGTAATCATCATTGGGTGTCCACAGTACAGTATAGCACCCCTGCAACAGGAAAAAAAGTGAGCCGAGAATCAATATTGCCATCGTTTTCATAACTTACCTGCCTCTCGAAGAGCGGTCTGAACTTCCAGAACTGCTCCTGCCCGAATTGTTGGAAGAACCCCGGTTGTTGGAACCCGATCCTCTATTGCTGTTTGAACTACCTCTGTTGTCATTGTTGATCCTGCCAGAATTCCGGTTTGAATCTCTGTTGGGGTTTCTGTCAATTCTTGGCTCAGAGCGTTCACGGTTGCCTCTGTCTATTCTTGGCTCTGATCTTTCCCGTTTTTCACGGTTTATTCTTGGTTCAGAGCGCTCACGCTTTTCTCTCTCAACACGTGCATCATCCCGTCTTGTTGAACGTTCTCTCCGCTCCTGTTCAACCCTTCGGCTGTTGCGATCTCTCAGTTCTGTATCCCTGGAACGTCCGTCTCTCAGGGTGCCTCTTCTCGTATCGTCAGTTCGTGTGGGTCTCCTCAGATCCCTGTTTCGACCTTCACCGCCTCGTGTAGTACGGCTCGCATCACGGTAGCTGTCTCTGGTATCACGGTTACGCAAGGAAGCATCCCGTCCTCCCCGGTCATTTCTTCCTCCATCATTATTACGCAGGCGTACCGTTGCATAATCCCTGTATTTGTAGGTTGTCCCACCCCACGCATAGACAGGATAATGCCAGTAATCGTAGTAATACCAGGGATTATAATAGGCAAAGTATGAGCGGTACCAGGGAGATGGATACCAGCAGTCCCAGCACCTCCACCATGGATCATAACTGAATGGATAATTCCAGTAAGAATACTCAAATCCAATCCATACCGATGGTGAGTACGTGCTGAAGTATCTCCGGTAGATGGGATACTCATAATAATAATAGTCGTTGATTACGGTCCGGTCTTCAGAATAGTAGGTGGAATCATCTGAGTAATACTCGTTACTGCTGTATGATGTGTCCTCATAGTCATAGTAAGTCTGACGGCTTCCACCCTCGGGGTAGCGATCATCATATTCTTTAACCGCAAGCTGGGTGTAGCAGCCTGAAAGAAAAAGACCTGCTCCGAAAAGCAGCAAAACCGGTAACCATCTTTGTTTCATTATAAACCTCAGGAAATGGGACATACTGTAGTATTGCAAAAACTGTACCATGCTTTTAACCCGAAAAGCCGATAAATCAGCCCGGAAGAGCACAATTATTCAAATTGCTGTTGTCAAATTAGTGCAGAGCCGTCTAATAAAATAGACAGAAAGAAGGGACAAAACTTGCTTAACTTGATGACTCAATCGTTACCTTGATGCGAATATTTTGGTCACTCCATTATTTTCCGCACAGTTAACCAGGCAATATTTGTGACACCATTTTTCATTCAAATGGTGCGAAATTAGTCCAGAGCACTCAGCAATCAATGCTGGATGATTCTCATTCTGCCTCTGGTGCAATAAACCGCATTGCTGGCATTAACGGTGTCTGCTTGTCTCTGTATACCTGCATAGAGCTGATGATTTCATCCAGAATCCTAATCGCATCAAAGATAAATGGCCCCTTATTCAGCATCACCGATTCGGCCTGACCTGCCAGTGCTGCATCACTGATTTCAGCGCGTGAAGGACGACCTTTCTTTGCCATAGTTTCCAGCACCTGCGTTGCCCACACGATCGGAATATGAGCCGCTTCACAGACTCTCATGATTTCTTCCTGTATCCATGCCAGTTCTCTCCAGCCACACTCAATTGCGAGATCACCACGTGCAATCATAACTCCGATGGGGTAGTGCTGCATAGCAGTCAGCAGTATTGCAGGCAGATTTTCAAAAGCCGTATGCGTTTCTATCTTCAGGATAATTCCAATCTCCTTTGCCTCTAATGCTTCCAGTTCACCGAACAGCATAGTAACATCATCAGGAGTATTTACAAATGAGTAATTCACCACATCTGCATGTCGGGCAATAAAAACCAAATCTTCCTTGTCTTTTTCAGTCAGTCCTCTTATAGAAAGAGTGCTCTCAGGCAGATTTATTCCCTTGTCGGCTTTCAGCTTCGTGCCTTCTTCTTTTGCATAAGTGATTTCCACTGTAATGGTATCTTCTGTTACACTCTGAATTGCACCTTCTATCTTTCCATCATCCATAAGAATCAGTTCACCGGGTTTGACATCCATAAACACTTCAGGAAGGGTACATGAGATATGTGCAGGGTGTATCATTGCCCCTGATTCATCGAACGCAGCTGGTTCACCAGGGCGGTCATCCTTATGAATAATCAATGTGTCACCAGTCCGAAGCAGAATAGACTCCTCCAGCGGAAGTAACTCACCTACAGGTGCCTCGGGTATAGTGATCTCCCGATTCACCTTTAAGATAAATGGGGTGCCTGATTCAATGTATGCAGATTCAAAGCACCGTACGATCCGCTTACCATTCAGCTTTCTGCCTGCAATCAAACGCTTCTGTTTTCCGCGTGCATCAATCAGGTGTATCTCATCATTAGGTCGTATTTGATCAAGAAAGTCCAATGGCAGTGGAATCAGGATTTCTTCATCCCGAAGTGATTCCTGCAGACTGACCATGTCAGTGCTTTCAACTGAAACAAGCCAAGCCTCGGCAGGCACCGTGACTCTGCCCGTAAGATCACGTTGTGGTGTAAGGTGAACTACTTTTGGTCCTTGTCTCACTGCACCAGTACGTAGTTTCGGACCACCAAGATCCATACACACCTTACAGGTCCTTCCGGTCTGTTTTCGTGCCTTGTCAATATGCTCGATCATCCTGCCCCACACAACAGTATCATCATGGGCGCAGTTAATGCGTGCACTGTTCATACCGGCAGCAAACAGATTCTTAATCAGTGCCGGGTTCTCAGCAGATTCAGTGGGCAGCGTGACCATAATGCGCGCATTGCTTCCCTTTAGCTTTTTACCTAATAAAGCATTGGTGTGTTTTTTCAGGCATTTTTTCCCTTTCTTGAAACTCAGCTCCGGCTTATTGCTCTTTACGGGAAGCTTTTCAGTAAGAATCCCTTTCAGCAGGGTCTCTACTGAAATCAAGCTCGCCATGATGTGGCTTTCAGCTTTACCCAATCTTGAGATACCCATCTGCCACAGAGCTTCCTGCACTTCTTTCAGGTCTTCCTTCCGCAGAGCAATGTAGTGCAACAGATTGCGTGCACTCTTCTGATACTCAGGGTGAACCTTTACAAGAAATGAGGCGTACTTTTTCTCATACCTTTCAGCACGTTTTTTGATTGCCTGTATCTGATCCAGAAGATCACTTATTTTACTTTTCTTCAGCTTCATATTTGTACCTGTGAGGAGGTTCATCGATAGGGTAACACCCGACGCAAAAGTCTATGGGATCAACCATATCCTTGCCGGACTTCATACTCAAGATACTAAAAATAGCGATCATTCAGTAATGGGGGGATTCGGTTTGGAAGAAATGCCATTGAGGGACTAGTCTCTCAAGCCGAAGTGTTAGCCGTTTGCTTGAATAATGAAGGTCTTGAAATGGTATCGATCAGTTTACTGCAGGGAAGGAACTGAGGAGTTATCGGCACATAATCTGGTTTGTCAAAAATCCAATTGTTCCTTAAATTTACATAACTTTATGTCTTTAGTATACCATAAACTAACTACTAGAAGCTGACTATGAAGCCAAACAATGCTGAACCAAAAGTCCACTTCCGGGCACGGACTGACTGGCTCTTTAATACTTTGCTTGGATCAACACTTGCCCTGATGGTGTTTGTTGCCATTCTTCCGCTTACTGATGATCATTTTAATTATGGGGTGATCTTTGCGGAGGTGCTTACTCTGGCAGTAACAATACTTCTAGTCTGGATCTGGACAGGAACTTCCTACGCAATAGATTCCAAATTCATCTATTACCAATCGGGACCAATCAGAGGGAAAATCAAACTGGAGTCTGTGAGAGAACTTGCCCCAAATAAAACACTGTGGGTGGGAACCCTGAAACCAGCACTTGCCAGAAACGGGATTATCATCAAGTACAACCGTTATGATGAAATCTATATTTCTCCAGCTTCCAATGAGGAATTTATCAGAGTCTTCAATGAAATGAAACAAAGGCAGGAAGCAAAATAGAAAGTAGCTAACTGTAGGTTTAAGGGCAGGAGGTACCTTTAAAATGGAAAAAGCCACCTTGTGGCTTCCTCTGCATAAACCGATACCCAATGGTTAGTGATCAGCTACAATTGCTCATCATTCTGTCAATTTTACTGGAGACTTCCAGCAGATCAAATGGTTTATAAAACACTTCATTAACGTATGGCCTGATACTACTTTCCATTCCCTGGTGTTTTACCGTATAAACATAGGTCAGGATAACCGGCACTTTGACCGGCAAAGCACTGATCTCTTTCAATAGCTTTTCGGTGGCTATGGTCAGGTCTGCGTCCAGTACAACAAGATCAAATTTTTCAGTCTGGAGTATTTTACTCACATTATCAAAGTTTGTTGTTGTGGTCACGGAGTACTTCTCATTAAAGTACATCAGCAGACTGGCACACAAACTGAGATCGGGACTGACAAACAAAATATTCTTCATACTTCCAATAAACGTGAATTCCTCTCTTTCTTGTACTAAAATCTATGCCACATCCTAAAACTGCGATTTTTATCAAAAAAAACACGAATTTCGCTTCCGAAAGCGGAACTTTCAGCCTGCATCTTTATCTAATTTCATATAATGTCTGGTGGTTTTTCTCATTTGTGAAAATACACAGGCGCTTTGTAACAGAAGCGTAGTGGTATGAAATCCACCGGAAAACAGTTATCTTAAAGTATCGTTTTATCCGTTTTAATCACTCATTCCGGTTTGTGATGTTGAGATCATTCCTCATTTTTGCTGCTGTTCTTTTTAGCACTGTCACTATGCTTGCACAGGAGGATTCCTTCCCGACTGGTGATTCAGTCGAAGTATTTGTTGTTGAGTCTTATATCCTGCCGGAAAATCCGGATACGCTTCTCCTCACCTTCTTTACCTCAGATTTCGCAAAATCGTACCTGCTGATCGGGCAGGATAAAATTCTCATTAGCCCTCAGCCCCTTGACCGTCATGAGGCAAAAATTGGAATCAAGAATTACAAAGATGGTAAGCCGCAGATCGTATGCTATATCCTAACCGAGACAGAGGATGGGAAAACCTCCCACAGCGATCCCTTGCAGCTCGATATCCCGCAGGAGTACCGCTTCAGCGAAAATACCGGCTCACTATTTGGCTGTCTTATCGGGGGAGTAGTTTTTGCTGCCCCAAACCTCGGTGTGGCGTTTACAGGTAAGGAAACCGGATTCTCAGTGGGGAAGGAGATTCCATTTTTAACCTTTTACGTCAGTGAAAACCATTATCCTTTTGGCTATATCAGTGCTGAATATCAGTATATCACAAAGCCAAACCGCAATATTTTCAGAGTAGGATACAAGCATATCATTGATATTCCAGTACTCGCATATATCTCACCTGGTATTACTGGCTTCACTGATTTCCTTGGTACGGCAGGTGCAGGTGTTGAAATGAACCTGGGACTCTTTACTATTTCAAATGTTTTTACGGTAAACCTCCGTGGCAGTGTCAATACTGCCCCCCAAAAACAACCCTTCTGGGAGGTCGGGGTGAATGTCTTTTCGTCCTTCTTTACATTCCGATTGTAACTACGTGGTAACCAGAAGCGCTCATCACATCATCACAATCGGGCTGCTATAATGCAATTTTTCGGTTCTTTCTTCAGTTTTGAATGTTTTTAGCCGGAGCTGTGTTACTTTATTGATTCAATGTAATTCAATAATCTTGTTTCTGAAAAGAATTAACCGAATATGCAAAAAACCTTCTTATTCACTATAGTTTATCTACTCTTACTTTCTTCCTCGCTCATTGCCCAGACTGGCGTTGTGCGTGGCACAGTCAGAGGTCCGAATGGCCCTGTACCAGGTGTCAATGCCTTCGTGATGGAAACTACAACAGGTGCTGTGTCAAATGCTGATGGAGTCTATGAAATCCGGGGACTTCGAGCAGGTGAGTATGAAATCCGCTTCAGTTCCATTGGCTACGAAACACAATTTTTTGATGTAGTAGTGCTAGCCGGCAAAATTGTGGAATTAAATGTTACTATGGAAGAAACTGTCATCCGCCTTGATGAGGTGCAGGTCATCGGAAAAGATGAGCGTGATGCCTCTGATACGAAGGTTAGCGCTATTGAAGTTGATCCCCGTAGTGCAAAGGTACTGCCTGGTGCAGTAGAAGATGTGTTACGAACGTTGCAGTCGCTCCCCGGAGTTCTGGCACCGAATGATTTTTCATCACAGCTAGTGGTACGTGGGAGTGGACCCGATCAGAATCTTATTATTATTGATGATGTGGAGATTTTTAACCCCTACCGTCTGTATGGTGCTGTCAGCATGTTTAACCCGGATGCAGTTGAGGATATAAACCTCATCACCGGTGGTTTTCCAGCAAAGTATGGTGACAGGCTATCAGCAGTACTGGATGTTTCGAACCGGGAAGGTACAACATCAAAGGCTCTCAGGGGTAGTCTGAATGCATCCATTGTTTCTGCCAATCTTGTGCTGGAAGGTAAAAACCCCTTTGATATCAAAGGAAGCTGGATGCTCAATGGCAGGCGTACCTACTACGACTTGATTCTGGAACCCTTCGCCAAAGGTACCGGACTTGTTGAGGATAATGTGGCTTTCCCGAACTTCTACGATGTTCAGATGAAGCTTGTGTTTGGTCCTTTTGCTGGTCACCGATTTATTCTGAGCGGCATTATCTCTGCCG